>CBIGXK010000146.1:0-8788 GCA_966193805.1 uncultured bacterium
GCCTGTTATCCGAGAGTTCGAAACACAGCGCCACGAGATGGTGGGCATTACGCTGCGTGTTGAAGAATTGATCAGCCAGGGTGTGGAACCGGGAAAAATCGGGATCATTTACAAGGAAAACAGGTATGGGGATGAGCTAAAGAAAATTTTCAGGCAGCGGAATATTCCCGCCTATAGCAAGCGGAACCTGAATTTGCTGGAAGTACCGCTGGCACAAAAAGTAATTCAGCTACTATCTTACATCGCCGCCGAATACGATACCCCGTACGGGGGAGATGAGATGCTTTTCGAAATACTGCATTTCGACTTCTTTAGTATACCGCCGATCGAGGTAGCAAAACTTTCGATCGAAGTTGCTGAAAAACAATTTGGGGAACGCAAGACATCGATCCGGAGGCTGCTGGACGAGAAATCCCACCAGCAGCCAAAGGATCTTTTTGACAAAGGAATTCACGAAAACCTTAAACGCGCCAATGCCATTATTGAACAACTGATAGCCGATGCAGCCAACGTCACCCTGCAAAGCCTGCTCGAAAATATCATCCGCAAAGCAGGGGTGCTGGCGACCGTAATGAAGAGTGAAGAAAGGATCTGGCAGATACAGGTGCTTACCTGCTTATTCGATTTTGTGAAAGAAGAAACCAGGAGGGATCCCGATCTTACGCACGCACAGCTTATTGCCACCATCGGCCTCATGAAAGCCAACAATGTACCGATCCCGCTGGTACAGGTAGGTGGCAGTGAAAGAGGCGTCAATTTGCTTACCGCGCATGGATCGAAAGGGCTGGAATTTGAATACGTGTTCCTCGCGGGTTCGAATGCCGGTTTTTGGGAGAAGAAGAGAAAGCCATCGGGAGGCTTCAGTTTCCCGGACACCATATTTTCATCGAAGCCGCAGGCGAATGATGAAGAGGAACTGAGAAGGCTATTTTATGTGGCGATCACACGCGCACAGAAAAGGTTGTTCATTACGCATGCATCCTTCACTAACGACAATAAAGGACTGGAACCATCACGTTTCATTGCAGAGATATTGGATTTTCATGATATCCCCGGTGAGAAGGTCAGTATTCCCGCAGAAAAGCTGTCCGAGTTTCAGGCACTTCAATTTTCTGAGACCGCGGCACCGGAGATCGAAAAGATGGAGAAAGATTTCGTTACGCGAATACTGGAAAAATTTGTGATGAACGTTACCGCGTTGAACAATTACCTGCATTGTCCGCTTGAATTTTATTTCAAGAACCTCATACGAATTCCCTCTCCAAAAAACGAGGCAACGGAATTTGGATCGTCTGTGCACTTCGCGGTGCAACGGCTGTTTGAAAAGATGAAGGAAGACCCGGGCGAGCAGTTTCCACCCAAAGAAGAATTGCTGAAAGATTTTCAATGGTACATGCACAGGCACAGGGAAAGTTTTGTTAAGGAAGCGTTTGAAAGGAGGATGGAATATGGATTGGAGATACTGGCGAATTACTATGAGGAGTATATCCACCAGTGGAACAAGATCGTGGCCGTGGAAAGAAATATCCGGAATGTGGTGGTGAACGGGGTGCCGCTGAAGGGAAAACTCGACAAGCTGGAATTTTTAAACAAGGAAGTGACCGTGGTTGATTATAAAACCGGCGATCCCGATAAGTCGAGAGAAAAACTAATGCCGCCTAATGAAAAAAATCCACTCGGCGGCGATTACTGGCGGCAGGCGGTGTTCTATAAAATACTTGTTGATAACCTCGGCAACCGCGACTGGAAGGTAACGAGCACCGAATTTGATTTTGTTGAACCCGATAAAAAGAAGAAATACCAGAAAAGAAAACTCTATATCACCGAAGAAGATACCACCACGGTGACGCAACAGATCGCCGACACGTGGAAAAAAATACAGGCCCACGAATTTTATGTTGGCTGCGGATCGAAAGATTGCCACTACTGTAATTTCATAAAAACTAACGACCTCTACACCGACCTTCATGAAATAGAAGAAGAGGAAGAAGATGTACAAATAAATTCCTGATGAGTAAGAGTAGCTATTTATTTACCGCACTGGCAATTTTCGTGGCAGGTATCACGCTGTTATCGACAGGCACTGGCTGCGCCGGCATCACACCACCTACCGGGGGGCCAAGAGATTCATTGCCTCCCGTGATCATGACAGTTACCCCGAAAGATTCAACGCTCTCTTTCAAAGAGAAAAAGATCGTGCTCACTTTTAACGAATATGTACAGGTGCAGGATCTGCAAAAGAACCTGCTGGTGAACCCTACGCCTAAAGTGAACCCGACCGTCAATGCCAAGCTTAAAACCCTCACCATCACCGTTCGCGACACATTAAAGGATAACACCACCTATGTGCTCGATTTTGGCAATTCCATTCGCGACATTAACGAGGGAAACCCGTTAAAGAATTACCGGTATATTTTTTCAACAGGGAATTTCCTTGACTCACTCGAACTCGCGGGCAGGGTGCTGGTGGCCGAGACAGGGAGGCCCGACAGTACACTCATCGTGATGTTGCATACCAGCCTGGAGGATTCTGCGGTAGCCAAAGAACCACCAAGGTATGTTGCCAGGCTGGATAGCGCAGGAAGATTTCGCTTTCACAACCTGGCGCCGGGCACGTTCGCCATTTATGCATTGAAAGATGAAGGTGGCCAGCGAAGGTACCTTGCAAAGGACCAATTGTTTGCTTTTGCCGATTCGACGGTGACGTCACAATCGCAAAAGGACGACATCATGCTATATGCGTTCAAGGCCCTGGATACGGCAGCGAAGGAAACGGAAATGGCGGCGCCGGTCCAGCAAAACGATAAAAAGGCCCAGGACAAATACCTGAAGGTGCAGACGAACGCTTCGGGCGGAACGCTAGACCTGTTGTCGCCGCTGGTCTTCACCTTCAGCGACTCTTTGCGATTGTTTGATTCTACGAAAGTGCTGTTCACCGATAAAGACTTTAAGCCCATAACAGGTTACCATTATGAGCGGGATACGACCGGTAAAAAAATCAGTTTGGTATACCCATGGCCCGAGAGCACAATGTTCAATGTGCTGGTGGATACTGCCTTTGCCGAGGATACGCTTGGCAGAAAGATCCTGAAAAACGACACGATCAGTTTCGAAACCAAGAGCAATGCCGAATACGGTTTGATAGACCTGCGATTCAGTAATCTTGATTTGAGCCTCAACCCGGTACTGCAATTTGTGCAGGGCGAAGAGGTGAAGTATTCGCATGTGTTCACCAATAATCGTGTGAATATTAAACTATTCCAGCCGGGTGAGTACGTGATGAGGATAGTGTATGACGACAATAAGAACGGGAAGTGGGATACAGGAGAATTTTTCGGCAAGCACATTCAGCCTGAAAAAGTATTGCTGATAGCAAGGAAGCTGAACGTCAAGCCAAATTGGGATACGGAAGTTGACATCGAGCTGTAGCGCGGTTATGATGCCACAAACCGTTCTATGGGCACCCTGTTTTGCAGGCTGCGGGCGAGTGTCATCTCATCGGCATATTCAAGCTCACCGCCAAAGGCGATGCCCCTTGCGATGGTCGTAACCCTGATGCTGTGCGGCTGCAGTTTTTTTTGGATGTAATAGATCGTCGTATCACCCTGGATCGTCGGGTTCAGTGCAAATATCAGTTCCTGTGTGTTTTCCTTTTGCACGCGGTTTATGAGGAGTTCGATGTTCAGTTGGTCGGGGCCGATGCCATCGAGTGGTGAAATGATGCCGCCGAGAACATGGTAACAACCATTGTATTGCTGGGTGCTCTCGATGGCTATTACGTCGCGGATATTTTCGACTACGCAAATGATATCCTGTTTGCGCATTGAGTTTGCGCAAATGGAACAAATGTCGGCGTCGGAGATATTGCAGCAGCGTTGGCAGAATTTGATTTCCTGCCTCATTTTCAGGACCGTTTCGCCAAATGCCTGCACGATGCCTGCGTCTTGCTTTACCAGGTGAAGCACCAGCCGCAATGCGGTCTTCTTACCGATGCCGGGCAGCCGGGCAAATTCATTCACCGCATTTTCCAGTAAGGACGAGGAGAACTGCATGCGGCAAAGATACGACTGGGCAACAGATGCCCTTCTGGCAAAACTTAAAAGTTGAAACCCTTTCCTACTCCCACTCCGGTCTCCCTTCTCCAGTCTCCCGTCTCCCCATTGCCCATTGCCGTTTACCACCGTCCACCCCCGGCGCTCCGCGCCACCCCCGCCAGCGGGGGAAACGTTTAGCCCTTCAACGCAATCGTCGCCAGCGGCAAAATTTCTCCCGTCTTCCGTCTCCCGTCTCCCCTTTGCCATCTCCCCATTCTCCCCTATCTTTGCACTCCACAGGCCGATTTGTTTATTGTTCAGCCTGTTCAAAAATTGAACTAATAAACGGCAGCGAAATTCTCCTCCAGGTTTCCCAAACGTTTATACGGTTCGCATTTATTCAGATCAATCTAATAGCCATGCATAACATCAGGCAGGAACTGGAAAAACGCATACTTATCATTGATGGCGCCATGGGCACCATGATCCAACGCTACAAGCTCGCCGAGAAGGACTACCGCGGCGAACGCTTCGCCAACTGGCACACCGACGTGAAAGGAAACAATGACCTCCTCTCCATCACGCAGCCGCACATCATCATCGAAATACACAAGCAATACCTCGATGCAGGCGCGGACATTATCGAAACAAACACGTTTAACAGCACGGCCATCTCCATGGCCGATTACGACATGCAGGCGCTGGCTTACGAGCTCAACGTGGCGGCAGCAAAGTGCGCGAGGGAAGCGGTGCGCCAATCGGGAAAAACGGCCTGGATCGCCGGCGCAATAGGTCCGCTGAATAAAACCCTTTCCCTGTCGCCAGACGTAAATAACCCGGGCTACAGGGCGGTAACCTTTGATGACGTGGTATCTGCCTACACCGAACAGGTTAGGGGACTGGTTGACGGCGGCGTTGATCTGCTGCTCATCGAAACGATATTCGACACACTGAACGCAAAAGCCGCCATCTTTGCCATCAAAAAATATTTCAGGGAAAACAAACGGGAACCGCTGCCCATTATGATCAGCGGCACCATTACCGATGCTTCAGGACGAACGCTCAGCGGACAAACACTCGAAGCGTTTTACACTTCAATAGTGCACGCCAAGCCGTTAAGCGTTGGCCTCAATTGCGCGTTGGGTGCGAAAGAAATGCGCCCGCACATCGCAGAGCTTTCACAGATCGCTTCATGTTATGTTTCTGCATACCCCAATGCAGGACTACCAAACGCGATGGGTGAATATGATGAAAACCCCGATGAAACCGCCCACTTCCTGGAAGATTGGGCCGGGGAAGGATTTGTAAATATTGTGGGCGGGTGTTGCGGCACAACACCTGATCACATCAGGCACATTGCGGAAAAAGTAAAAAACATTCAGCCCAGGAAATTGCCGAACGTAGAATTGGAACTCGTCTAAAGTCGAACTATGAGTGAACAGATAAACATCAAACCCTATTTAAGGCTCTCGGGCCTTGAACCGCTGGTGGTACGCCCCGAATCGAATTTCGTCAATATTGGAGAAAGGACCAACGTCACCGGATCCAAGAAATTTGCGAGGCTCATCAGGGACAACAAATACGAAGAAGCGCTGAGTGTGGCACGGCAGCAGGTGGAAAACGGCGCACAGGTGATAGATGTGAACATGGATGATGCGCTGCTCGACGGCGTGCAGGCAATGACCACCTTCATCAACCTGATGCAAAGTGAGCCGGATATTGCGAAGATCCCCGTGATGATAGATTCATCGAAGTTCGAGATCATCGAGGCCGGCCTGAAGTGCGTACAGGGCAAGAGCATCGTGAACTCCATTTCCATGAAGGAGGGCGAAGAGAAATTCATCGAACAGGCGATTACCTGTCAAAGCTATGGCGCCTCCGTCATCGTTATGGCCTTCGACGAGAAAGGACAAGCCGATACCAAACAGCGAAAAGTCGAGATCTGCCACCGCGCCTACAAAATACTCACTGAACAGGTTGGCTTCGACCCGCAGGACATCATCTTCGACCCAAACATATTTGCGATTGCGACGGGATTGGAGGAACATAACAACTATGGCGTCGATTACATCGAGGCCGTTAAAGAAATAAAAGAACTGATGCCCCTCGTTGGCATCAGCGGCGGCGTCAGCAACCTTTCGTTTTCATTCAGGGGTAATGAGCCGGTGCGGGAAGCCATGCACTCCGTTTTCCTTTTTCACGCCATTAAAGCCGGCATGAACATGGGCATCGTAAACGCCGGGCAGATGGTGGTGTACGATGAAATCGAGCCTAATCTCCGCGAACTCTGCGAGGATGTGATCCTCAACCGCAACAACGATCAAAACCAGGCCACGGAAAAACTGCTTGCCTTTGCCGAGACCGTCAAATCGCAGGGAAAGGCTGAAAAAAAAGACGACGCCTGGCGCGGCACCCCCGTTGAGGAAAGGCTGAAGCACTCGCTGGTCAACGGCATCACCGATTTCATTGAAGCCGATACGGAAGAGGCAAGGCAAAAGTATCCAAAGCCGCTCGACGTTATCGAGGGCCCGTTGATGGATGGGATGAACGTTGTGGGCGATCTTTTCGGCGCCGGCAAAATGTTTCTGCCGCAGGTGGTAAAAAGCGCACGCGTAATGAAAAAAAGCGTTGCCGTGTTGACGCCCTATATCGAAGAAGAAAAGAAGACCAATCCGAATGCCCAGAAAGGAGGCGCCGCAAAAATATTATTGGCCACCGTAAAAGGAGATGTGCACGACATTGGAAAGAACATCGTTGGGGTGGTGCTCGGTTGCAACGGTTATGATGTAATTGACCTTGGCGTGATGGTACCCGCAGACAAGATCCTGAACACGGCCGACGAAATTAAAGCAGACATTATCGGGTTGAGCGGCCTCATCACGCCATCGCTCGATGAGATGGTGAATGTGGCACACGAGATGAAACGCAGGAACATGAAGCAGCCGCTGCTAATCGGCGGCGCCACCACTTCACGCATGCATACCGCTGTTAAGATCGCACCGCAATACGACAACGGCGTGGTACACGTGCTCGACGCATCGAGAAGTGTTACTGTTGCGGGTTCATTGCTGAGCCCCGAACAGAAACCAGGGTTCCTGGCTTCCGTAAAGCAGGAGTACGGAAAGCTCGCCACCGATTTCGCGAGCAAAAAAACCGTGAAGCAGCACGTTAGTTATGAGGATGCAGTTAAAAACAAGTTTCCGGTAAGCTGGCAGGAGCATACCCCAACGGCACCAACGTTTATCGGCACGAAATCGTTCAAAGATTTCGACCTGAACGAACTGGTGAAATACCTGGATTGGCAACCGTTCTTCATTGCCTGGGAAATGCATGGAAAGTTTCCGCAGATACTTACTGATGAAGTAACAGGAAAAGAAGCAACACGGCTCTACAACGATGCAAAAAAGCTGCTGAATACGATCATTTCCGAAAAATGGCTCACGGCAAACGGGGTGGCGGGCTTCTGGCGCGCAAATTCAAACGGACGCGACACAGTATCTGTTTTAAAGGACGACACCGCTGAAACTGTCAGCCTCGAATTCCTGCGGCAACAAGCGAAAAAAGCAAGCGGGCAATACAACATGTCGCTCGCCGACTTCATCGCGCCCGAGCAGGAAGGCGTGCAGGATTATATCGGCGCATTCGCGGTTACCATCCACGGCATCGAACCGCACATCAAGCGCTTCCAGGAACAACACGACGATTACAACAAGATCACGCTGCAGGCCCTTGCCGACAGGCTCGCTGAAGCTTTCGCGGAGAAACTTCATGAAATGGTGAGAAAGGAACTATGGGGCTATGACCAAAAAGAACAACTCACCAACGAGGAGCTGATCAGAGAATCATACCTTGGAATTCGGCCGGCACCGGGATATCCGGCCTGTCCCGACCATACAGAAAAACATAAGTTGTTCCACTTGCTGAAGGCAACGGAAAACACCGGCATTGTGCTCACCGAATCGCTCGCTATGTATCCCGCATCATCTGTTTGCGGCTGGTATCTTGCTCACCCCGAAAGCAAATACTTCGGCATCGGTAAAATATTGAAGGACCAGGTGAACGACTATGCTGAAAGAAAAGCAATGCCTGTCGAGGACATCGAAAGATGGCTGACGCCCATATTGGAATACCAATAAGTCTCTCTCAAACATCGCAATTTCAGGTGGGTTGAAAGTTATCAACTGCATGTGGATAATTGGATGACTCCTAAATTTTACGATCCCGCTGAAACCTGCGCGGCTGGTGAGCTTCACATAGTGGCGGCTGAAATCCGCTATGGTAGCGGATTTCAGGGCAAGAAGAAAAAATATCAGAAATTCGTAAAAATACGATTTTGTTAAAATCCTTGCCAGACGTGGCTTTCAAAAGATTGCAGATTGTTGTTTTAAATTTTGTCGAATGTAAAAAGCCTCTAATTTTGTCGCAGTAAAATTTACACTATGAACAAAGCTGAATTGATTTCAAAAATTGCCGATGATGCGGGCATAACAAAAACGCAATCTAACGCTGCCGTTGATTCATTCGTTGAAGCGGTTACCAAAACTCTTAAGGGTGGTGGAAAAGTGACACTGGTAGGTTTTGGAACATTCGCGGTTTCTAAAAGAGCTGCCCGTAATGGCCGCAACCCACAAACAGGAGCGGTGATCAAGATCAAAGCTAAAAAAGTGGCAAGGTTCAAAGCAGGAAAAGAATTGCAAAGCAAATTATAATGCTAGGCACGATCTAACTTAAGGTAAAGTTTAAACGATCAATAT
>CBIGXK010000147.1:0-8782 GCA_966193805.1 uncultured bacterium
TGCATACAGAACATCGCAGTTTTTTACGAGTATATTTTGCACGGGACCGCCGTTCAGTTCAAAACCTATGGTAACCCCATCGCTGTTGGCCCATCCCACCATCACGCTGTTGATGACCCGTATCGAATCAACGCTAAGTTTGTAGTCGATCGATTTAATGGCAACACAATCGTCGCGACAGCGCATAAAGCAATCATCTATCGTGAAATCTTTGCATGATACGGGGTTGATGCCGTCAACTGAATAGATGGCTTCATATCCAAACACCTTTACATTTCGATATACGGTGTGATGGCAGTCGGTAAGCGTATTTGTCCACCCTTTGGTGTTGCGGATAAAAATACCATCAACTTCGAGATTCGTGGCCTTCGAAATCTTGACGTTACCCTGCAGGCATCCGCGGCCGGTTATTTTTACATTTCCTACACCGGTGCCTTTTATATTCGCATTCACAATTGCGCCGCCGGCAATGTAAATGGTTTGATTGCTTTTGAGTGTTATGGTTCCCGGGTTGTGTGTGCCCGGTGCAAAATATACAACGCCGGGATCGTTGGGTTTTGGAGGATTTGTCTCAAGCGGGTTGGCAAAAATCGCGAGGTGTGGAAGTCCGTTTATTTCTATGTACAGTTTTTGCGGTCCGGGGATGGTGATGGTCAGGTTGCGCCCGTTCACTTTGGCTTCCAGGTTGCGGCTCTTCGGGCGAACAACAAACGAGTCAATATTTGATGAGGCGGTTATTGTAAGCGTTATTTTTCCAATGCACGAGAAATTGGCCACATTCAAATACTCCATTTCAATGCCGCCATACAACGCGTATTTGGCCGTATGTACATTGCTGCCGATCTTCTCTATCCAGATGGGTTTACCGTTTGCTTTGACAGTAAAATCCGGGCTGGTAACCAATCCCGGCGGGGCGGGATAGGTTACCACCTGCGCCGAAGCGTGGTAAGCCTGCAGCACGAGGGCCATTATGATGGTTACTATCCTGAATGTAGTGCCCATAAAAATCTGATGCATCTTACCGGATATGTTCATATAAGTTTTTTGCGAGGAAGTAAGTTAGAACCATTATTCCAATCACTAAAATAGCGACACCAATTTTTATCCATAGCAATTTCTTCCTGTTCTTTATTGCTTTCTGTTCTGCAATACTGCGTACTTCCTGTGGAAGCAGCTTGTTGGAAATATGGAGTAGGAAGGGAACGATAACGATATCGTCGATATACCCTGCAAGAGGAATGATGTCCGGAAGAAGATCCGCAGGGCTCACCAGGTAGATAATGGACAGCGCCGCGGTAAGTTTTGCGTACCAGGGTGTACGGGCGTCTTTTAGTGCGAAATAGAATGTAAGGAGCGTCTTCATTTGCGTTGGTCAAGTTACGAATAGTGTGGTGTTGGCGCGATAAAATCGCTCTAGTATGAAATTTGGCAGGCGCCTGCTATGGTGGTTTAGTTATTGCGATCATTAGGCTGCTCAGGATCATTCCGGCAAATGAGCCTGCTCATTGGTGGCCAGAACGGATTTCGATAATTTGGCGGTCAAATGCTTTCAAACGGAAGGACCGCCTTGGCCTTCATAAAATGTACAGCAATGGAAATAAAACAATGGGAAGATAAAAACCTCGCACACTACAGCTACGGCATTTTAAGCGATGATGAAAAAGAGCTGGTCCTGATAGATCCTGCTCGTGATCCACATCCTTATCTTGAGTATGCAAAAAAAAATGCGGCAACAATCACCGCCATCATTGAAACACATCCCCATGCCGATTTTGTTAGCGGTCATCTTGAGCTAATGCAGCGTACCGGGGCTGGGATATATACCCATAGCCTGGTGGCTGCTGCATATCCTCACGAAATATTCGACGAAGGGAGCCGACTTGTACTCGGCAAAATTGTTCTCACCTCCATTTATACGCCGGGGCATTCTGCCGACAGCATCAGCATTCTCCTGGAATACGACGGGAAGCAAAAGGCCGTATTTACCGGCGACACACTGTTTATTGGAGATTGCGGCCGGCCCGATTTAAGAGAAGGCGCCGGAAACATACAATCGAAAAGAGAAGATCTCGCCAGGCAAATGTATCACTCGCTCCGCGAGAAGCTGATGGTACTTGATGATGATGTGCTCGTCTATCCCGCACATGGCGCCGGAACGTTATGCGGGAAAAGTTTAAGTGATGAAAATAGCAGTACGATAGGAAGAGAGAAGCAAACGAACTGGAGTTTGCAGGACGCAACAGAGGATGAATTTGTGAGCAACTTGTTAACGGACCAGCCTTTTGTTCCTGCATACTTTCCGTATAACGTGGAGGTGAATAGAAAAGGAGCTGCGGGTATTGCGGAAAGTGTCTCGTCGATACCGGTGACGGCTAAGTTGAATGACGGCCAGCTTGCCGCACTCGATGCATCCACCTGGATAATTGACGCCCGGGATAAGCGTGCCTTTAAGCAGGGTCATCTGCCCCACTCGATCAACCTGGGGGAAGACGGTAAATTTGAAACATGGCTCGGAAGCATCATTCCGCCAGGAGAACATTTTTACCTTGCCGCCGAGAGTGAACGGCAACTTTACCGGCTTTTCAGGCGGATCGCCGCGATTGGCTATGAACCTCAAATTAAACAGGCTTTTGTGCTCACATCCGGACCGATTAAAGAGGCTAAATTGAACGTGTCCGAGTTTTCAGATAACACAGATGCTTATACGATCATTGATGTGCGTAACGATTCGGAGGTGAAGCAGGGTAAGCCGTTTCCCACCAGTATTGCGATCCCTCTTCATGAGTTACGGCAGAAGATCGCCACTATACCAACCAATAAACCCGTTGTTGTTCATTGCACGGGGGGATACAGGAGCGCGGCGGCCAGTTCACTTATCGGCTCGGCGCTGCCTCAAACCACTCCGGTATACGATTTAAGCGAGGATATTACCCGGTTTATGGAGATGTTTACTTAAGGTGTTTAAGCAGGAAATGCCGGAATTCCACTTTCATCGGCGGACCGACATGCACCTGCACACCCAGCAGCCCGGAGGCGCTTGCATTTGCAGGATCATTATCCGTCACATCCGACATTAGCACGCCGTTCACAAAATGCTGCAAATGGTTGCCTTTGGCGATAATGCGGTAGTCGTTCCAGTTGCCTGGAGCTTTAATTAGAGATTTTAGGGAATCATCGTTACCCACACTGCCGGTTACAACCGAGAGCAACCATACGTTGTCTTTGATGTGCTGCTGCAGCGAATCTCCGGCGGGCATTGCGGGTAGTTCAACTTTTTGTCCGCGTTTTGCGATGGTGGTGCGCCTGCGTTCTTCGTAGTTCATGCCGGTGTAGGGTTTGTTGTCGTAACCGTCAATGTCGCCCTGGTAACCTCTGAGCGCATAGGGAACTCCTTTTACTTCTTCGCTGCGGTAATTGATGCCGCTGTTTCCGTTACGGGTGATCCGGTATTGGAACCGGAGGTCGAAGTCTTCGGCTGTGCCGCCTCTCCAGATGATAAATGAATTACGTTTCAACAGGGTTTCGGGTGTCACCTCTCCTACCAGGTTGCCGTTTTCCACGCGCCAGTAGACGGTATCTCCTTCCCATCCGTTGAGGGTTTTGCCATCGAATATTTCAATGTATTCATTGTCAGTTTTGCCAGGATTTTCGCAGCCTCCGATAACCATGGCGGCAGCCAGCATGGCCAAAAACGCTGTTGTTGATTTGTTCATATGTTATTCATGACAGACTAAGTTTTCAGAAAATATTCAAAAAATAGATATGCGGTTTCATTGGATGCGGCGGTTGGGGAATGCAGCGGGCGGTTGGTCATGCCCACCCGGTTTGTATATCCCAAAAGTCGGTTTACTTTAATGGTGTGATTGAGCGCTATCCACCTTGCAGGAGTGTCTTCCGAGCCGCCGGAAACCAAAAAAGGACGCGGCGCCATTAGCGCATGCAGCTCATGCAGATCATATCCATCAGCCACCAGCTTCGTATATAACCCTTTCGCCGGATTCTCGTTTGTAATCACTCCCCTCTGGCGCCATGGCCGCGGCTGCCACCCAAGATACCACGGTTCCCAATAATTGACGTCGCGCCGCGACTCATCAAATACGATACCCGGATCTGACCATACGGCACATGCGAACTTTTCAAACAGGCACGAAGCAAACATCGCCCATTTGCCGCCGAAGGAATGTCCCATAATACCGATACGGGCCGAATCAACCTCCGACCTTTTGGCAAGCACATACCAAGCATTGGCTGCTGCACAGGCCAGCATGGAAAGCGGCTGCACCGTTGCGTTGTCAATGCCGGGATAATATATCGAATAAGTTTTCGCCTTCGTGGCCGCCGCGGTTCCGAGTGAAAGTGTCACGAACCCTCTTTTTGCCAGTTGGTAAGCAAAGTCGCGATTGGGATGGTCCGGGTCGCCAACTCCAATAGCCGTTTCGGGCTCATAATATACAGTAATGACGGCCGGCCTTTTTCCTTTACCGTCCGGAACCAGTAAATAACCTTCCGTTTCTTCTTTGGGCGTCCACAAAAAACGTACACGATACTGTGTAAAACCATCTTTATGCACCGAATCAGCCACCTTCATTTCCTGCTCTTTTAATAAGGGCGGCCATGCACCCATCAGCCCATTCCAACGGTCAAGTATTTCGCGGCGCCGTTGTTTCCAGTCGCCAGGCGTTTTGACGCTGTGCCCGTCGTAAAACTTTAAGGGAGACCTGTATGATCCGTATTGGCCGTCAAATTGATTCGGAGGCGAAAAGAAAGGCGCTAATTTTTTCCAAACGGCACTTTTCTCTTGCATCGTTGATGAAGAATTCTTCTGGCCGTGTAAATAAACAGAACAGGGTAATCCAAGGAAAAGCAAAACTGCACTTCTTATAAAGAAATTCTTTTTTACAATTTCGTGTGGCCGTAGCAAAAGAATGTTATTCGTGTATCTCAAATGTGTATCTCTAATTTCACTAGCTTTATTTGAACCAGCAATTTCATAAAATTATGCATCGAACAATTCTACAATTTACATTGCATTTTCTAAAGTTGACACTGCTGACGGTAATCGTCGCGATAACGATCAGCACCGAGCCGGCGTTCGCACAGCATGTAAAGGTGCTGACCACCGAAGCCGACGATGCACGCATCGACGCCTACGAAAAAAAGCTCGAGAAGTATCTCCGCCACTACCTCGTGGATGAATACGATGCCCGTGCTTCCAAAGCATGGCACCGCGATTACAGCAGCCCCGACGCCCTGATACGCAGTGTGGAACCGAACCGGATGCGTTGGAAAAACGAAGTGATAAAACCGCCGCGGCTGGAAAAAACCGGTCCGCTAACGCGCAAGCCGTATAAGTTGCCGGGGTTAACGGGGGAATGGCTGCAGCTGCCATTAGGAACCATCTCGGCCGAAGCGGTGATCGTTTACCCGAAGGGTGCCGGCAAAAAAAGTCCGGTGCCGCTCATTATCGCGCTGCACGGAATAGGCAGCGGACCCGAAACGCCTTTTGAAGATGGCGAAAATTACCATGCCTATGCAAAGGCACTCGTAGACGCAGGTTTTGCGGTGCTGGCGCCACTGAATATGCGCACCATACCGCGCCGCAACAACGTGGAGCGCCTGGCCCGTTTGGCCGATGTGAGTTTGCCGGGCATTGAACTGGCGCGCCTGCAGCATTTGCTCGACGTGGTATTGCAGGATGAACGCATTGACGAAAACCAGGTGGGTGCCTGGGGCGTGTCGCTGGGAGGCATGGCCACCATGTTCTGGATGCCGCTCGAGCCGCGGATCAAAGCAGGCGTTGTATCCGCGTGGTTCAACCATCGCCTTAACAAAATGGCGGTGCCCGACGAAAGATACAGCAGCTTCTCTCCCACCGAAGAGCATGCTTTCTTCAGCGGCTGGCTCACCGAATTTTCCGATCACGATGTCGTGTCGCTGATCTGTCCGCGGCCACTGCAAATACAGCACGGAAAGAACGACGGCATTGCCTACTGGCCGCAGGTAGTTGAAGAGTTTGACCGCGCGAAGCTGCATTATGAACGCCTGGGTTTATCCGGCCGCATCGAGCTCAGGATGCATGAAGGCGAGCATGAAGCGTTGGTCACCGAAGGTGTGAATTTCTTTAAGAAGTGGTTTGCGGGCTATCGAAATGTGGAGCAATAATACTCAAAGTTATTTTCTAACTTTAGTTCCGCCTTACAGAAAGCACCCATCACGTCCCTGGATTCCTAAACGCTAAAATATTCAACTATGCAGGACGACTCCATCGCCGCGTCTGGTGTACCGCAAATCATGCAGATAGCTTTCGGTTTCTGGCCCTCCAAGGTTCTGTTGACTGCCGTAAGCGCGAATTTGTTTACCAACCTGTCGTCAAAGCCGCTTCCATTGGCAGAGATCAAAAAGGCGTCGGCATGGGGATGTACCGACAGGCACGCAGCCGATTTTCTCGATACACTGGTTGCTTTGAAATTACTTGAAAGAAAGGGATCGGGCGATGCGGCGGTATACGGCAATACCCCTGCAACAGGACTTCTGCTGGACAAGAACAAGCAAACCTACATTGGCGGGATGCTCGAAATGGCCAATAACCGGTTGTTTCGTTTTTGGGCGAACCTGGATGAGGGACTGCAAACCGGTTTACCCCAGAACGAGATCAGAGAAGAACAATCGAATATGTTCGAAGCGCTGTATTCATCGCCCGAGCGCCTTCGAGAATTTATCAATGCCATGTCGGGAATTTCTACCGGCAACTTCATCGCTTTCGCTAATAAATTTGATTTCTCAAACTACAAAACGCTTTGCGACATCGGTGGCGCCGGCGCGATGCTAAGCATACAGGTTGCCAAACATCAACCGCAGATTGCCTGTACCAGTTTCGATTTGCCGGAAGTGGAGCGGATCGCCAAAGAAAACATAAAAAAATTCGGTGTGGAGCAAAAAGTAAAAACAGCGAAGGGTAATTTTTTCAAAGATGCATTTCCTGCAGCGGATATTATTGTGATGGGGATGATTCTGCACGATTGGAATGAAGAAAAGAAATTGACGCTCATTAAAAAAGCGTACGATGCGTTGCCTGAAAACGGCGCATTTGTGGTGATTGAAAATATTATCGACAGCGATCGCAGCCAGAATGTATTCGGCCTCACGATGAGTTTGAACATGCTGATTGAAACCGGCGAGGGATTCGATTTTACGATCGATGATTTCAGCCAATGGGTGAAGCAAACCGGCTTTAAAAAAGTGGACCTGTTGCCACTCGCGGGCCCCGCCAGCGCAGCAATCGCCTGGAAATAAACGAGAGACTCCCCGCGGCCCCCCTCACTGGTGTTGAACAGTGAAGCGACAGCTTAAGCACATGCAGCATAAAAAAGAAGCCCGGATAGACATCCGGGCCGTGTTTAAATCCAATATCCTATGAAAAACCTGCTGCAACAATCCCAATCACGTGCCAATTGCTGAAATGCTGGCCTGTACTGCATTTTGAATATGGCACACCTTTGCTTTCGTGCCAGATTGGGAACGGTTTCCCAAAAAGCAGGCGATATATAAAGTGCTTCTCAACTGGAGATACTATCCACCAGAACAAACACCTTTGTGGCAAAAAACGAATTTTGGCTACAAGAAAAGCAGATTGGGTTACAACCGCTTCAAAAATGTTTACTGAACTTTGCTGCTCCATCTGAATCAATCATACTAAATACAAATAAAGATGAGTGCAACAAGTAAAACAGCGATTGTAACAGGCGGCAGCCGCGGATTGGGCAGAAACATGGCAGTGGCTCTTGCCGATGCCGGATTGAATGTGGTGATTACCTACAACACCAACGAAGCCGCGGCCAAGGAAGTGGTCGCACAGATTCGTAAGACCGGAAGGAAGTCATTTGCCTTACCATTGGATACGAGTAACGTAAAACAATTCGACGGCTTCATCAAGGATGTTACCAACCGTTTAAATGGTGAAATGGGCAGCCCGCGTTTTGATTTTCTGATCAATAACGCAGGGACAGCTTTGTACGCACCAGCCGAGGAAACTACCGAAGAGCAGGTTGATGCCATTTTTAATATCCACTACAAGGGCGTATTTTTCCTGACACAGAATGCACTACCTTTTATCAATGAAGGTGGAGGTATTGTCAATATTTCATCCGGACTTACCAGGATCACGATGCCCGGATCTTCTGTGTACGGCTCCATGAAAAGTGCCGTGGAAACACTCACCCGCTACCTCGCAAAAGAGTTAGGACCGAAAAAAATAAGGGCGAATGTAGTGGCGCCGGGAGCGATCGAAACTGATTTCGGTGGCGGCCGTACACGAGACAACAAAGAGATCAATACACGAATTGCGAGCATTACAGCACTGGGGCGCGTGGGTTTACCGGACGACATTGGCGGCGTGGTGGCGTTTTTGTGTACCGATGCCGCGTATTGGATCAATGGCCAGCGGATAGAAGTATCCGGAGGACAGGCCCTTTAAAAAAATAGTGATGAATAATAGAAAACTGCTGAGAATAACTTCCATCAACGAATTTCATCGTTTGAGCGAATTGCCGCCGCCCGAACATCCTTTGATCAGCGTGGTGGATTATTCAAAAATGAAGTTTTCTATCGCGGAAGGGGCAGCCTGCGTGTTCGACTACTATACCGTTTCGGTGAAAAGGGGTGTTGGTAAAATGTTTTACGGCCAGCAGAAATATGATTTCGACGAGGGCATCATGTATTGCATGGCGCCTAACCAGGTGCTGAGAGTGGATCCGGGTCATGACACAAAAAAACGTTCGGGGTG
>CBIGXK010000148.1:0-8760 GCA_966193805.1 uncultured bacterium
CCCTTGAATAAAGAGAAAAAATCAAAACATCGAACGAAACATACCAAAAGCAAATCAATTAAATAAACCAAAAAAATGGCAAAACTAAATTTCGGAGGCGTTGAAGAAAACGTCGTAACACGTGAAGAATTTCCTTTATCAAAAGCACAACAGGTGCTGAAGGATGAAGTGGTAGCCGTAATCGGCTATGGCGTTCAGGGCCCCGGCCAGGCGCTCAACCAAAAAGACAACGGTATCAACGTGATCGTGGGACAAAGAAAAGATTCCAAAACCTGGGATAAAGCCATAAAAGACGGATTTGTTCCTGGCAAAACGCTTTTTGAAATTGAAGAGGCGCTTGAAAAAGCAACCATCATTTGTTATTTGCTCAGCGATGCAGCGCAAATTCAACTCTGGCCAACCGTTAAAAAACACCTCACAAAAGGAAAAGCACTGTACTTCTCGCACGGTTTCGGTATAACTTACAACACACAAACAGGCATCATTCCCCCGCCGGATGTGGACGTGATCCTCGTTGCGCCGAAAGGCTCCGGTACGTCACTGCGCAGGATGTTCCTCCAGGGCCGTGGATTGAACTCGAGCTATGCCATTTTCCAGGATGCGACCGGTAAGGCATTCGACAGGGCCATTGCCCTGGGAATTGCCGTGGGAAGCGGATACCTGTTTGAAACTGATTTCAAAAAAGAAGTCTACAGCGATCTCACTGGAGAAAGAGGAACCCTCATGGGCGCCATCCAGGGAATCTTCGCCGCACAATATGAGGTGCTTCGCAAGAAGGGACACACGCCTTCGGAAGCATTCAACGAAACAGTGGAAGAGCTGACGCAGTCGCTCATGCCGCTCGTTGCCGAAAACGGCATGGACTGGATGTATGCGAACTGTTCCACTACCGCTCAGCGCGGTGCGCTCGACTGGTGGAAGAAGTTTCGCGATGCAACATTGCCGGTCTTCAACGAGCTGTATGAAAGTGTTGCCGCAGGTAAGGAAGCACAGCGCTCTATCGACAGCAACAGCAAGAGCGACTACCGCGACAAGCTCGAAGTGGAACTGAAAGAACTTCGCGACAGTGAAATGTGGCAGGCAGGCAAGACCGTTAGAGGTCTTCGTCCCGAAAACCAGAAGGTTGCTGAGCCAAGAAAGACGCAGACTGCTTAGAGAGCGGGGAGTAGGGAGCGGGGAGTAGCAGTATTCTCTCGTGTCGCGACAAAAAACTCAAATGTCAAAAACGATATCACACGTTGAGCTCGATTTTGAGGGTGCAATGAACAGGTTAAAGAAAGTGGTGAACAAAACACCACTTTCCTTCAACCCTAACCTCTCGAGGATGTACAATGCCAACATCTTCCTGAAAAGAGAAGATCTGCAGGTGGTGAGATCATACAAGCTGCGGGGCGCCTACAACAAAATGAGCACCCTCACCACCGAACAACTGAAAAAAGGAGTGGTGTGTGCAAGCGCCGGCAACCATGCCCAGGGCTTTGCCTATAGCTGCAAAAAACTCAACGCGAAAGGCGTTGTCTTCATGCCCATCATCACGCCCAACCAGAAGGTCAATCAAACAAAGATGTTCGGCGAAAGTTTCATCGAGATCATCCTCACCGGAGATAATTTTGATGAATGTGCCGAAGCCGCAAAAAAATACACCGGGGAAAACGACATGGTGTTCATCGCGCCCTTCGACGATCCAAAGATCATCGAGGGCCAGGCAACCGTCGGCGTCGAAATTCTCTCCGACATGTCTACGGTGGATTATCTTTTCATACCGGTGGGCGGTGGCGGGCTCGCCGCAGGCGTAGGCACCTATTTCAAAATGTTCTCACCAAAAACACGCATCATCGGCGTTGAGCCGGAAGGCGCTCCTTCCATGCTCGAGGCACACCATGCAGGGCATCCTGTTACCCTCGACAATATCGACAGGTTCGTGGACGGCGCCGCAGTGAAAAGAGTTGGTGACCTCACCTTCGGCATGTGTGAAAAAGTACTCGACGGTATTCACCTTGTTCCTGAGGGAAAAGTATGTTCGACGATCCTGAAACTGTACAATGAAGAAGCAATAGTTGTTGAACCTGCCGGTGCACTTTCCATCACCGCGCTGGACGATTACGCCGCAGAAATTAGCGGTAAGAATGTTGTTTGCATCGTGAGCGGAAGCAACAACGACATTGACCGCATGCAGGAGATCAAAGAACGATCGCTGCAATACGAGGGGTTGAAACATTACTTTCTCATCCGCTTCGCGCAACGTCCCGGCGCGCTAAAGGAATTTGTCAATGATGTTTTGGGGCCCAATGACGACATCACCCGCTTTGAATACATCCAGAAACATAACAAGGAAACCGGCCCGGCCCTTGTGGGCATTGAACTGAAATGCCGCGGCGACTACGATCAACTGCTCAACAACCTCAGGTCCCGAAACTTCAGCTACACCGAGCTGAATAAAAACGACGACCTGTTTGGATACCTTGTCTGACCGCCATGGGTAAACTTTGTGAATATCAAAGTTATTTTTTCGTTGACTTTTCGTAATTTCATGAGGTTGCTTGCTGCTATTTTAATATCCGTGTAAAAAACTGGGTTTTTTTTGAATAATGTCTAAAATATTGAACCACAATGGCAAGCCAGGGTCTTTATTCTCCTTCATTTGAACGTGACGCATGCGGTATTGGATTCGTAGCCAATATTAAAAGCAACAAATCTCATCAGATCATTGCCGACGCGTTAACCGTACTGGAGAACATGGAACATCGTGGCGCCTGCGGCTGTGAAACCAACACGGGCGACGGGGCAGGCATCATGATCCAGGTTCCCCATGAGTTTTTCTTTGACGAGTGCATCAAACTCGGCGTGCACCTGCCGTCTTACGGGCGCTATGGTGTTGGGGTTATGTTCTTTCCGCAGGATATTCGCCTGAGGGAGGAGTGCCGCGACATCTTCAACCGCACCGCCGACAAGCTGGGCCTGGAAGTGCTGGCCTACCGCAAGGTGCCCGTCAACACCGATGGCATCGGCGCCACCGCGCTTTCTGTTGAGCCGGAAATGGAGCATGTGTTCATCGCCTGCCCCGATCATATTACCAACCGCGACGAATTTGAAAGAAAATTATTTGTGCTCCGCAACCACGCGTCGCACACCATCAACAATACCGTAAAGCAGGATGCTATTGGTTTCTATATCGCATCCCTCTCTTACAAAACTGTGGTGTACAAAGGCCAGCTTACCAGCATGCAGGTAAGAAATTACTTCTCCGACCTTTCAAACAAAAGGATCGTTTCTGCATTTGGGCTGGTACACTCGCGCTTTGCCACCAACACCTTCCCCTCATGGAAGCTTGCACAGCCCTTCCGCTTCATCGCCCACAATGGTGAGATCAACACGCTGCAGGGTAACCTCAACTGGCTAAAGACCAGCGAAAGGACCTTCGTATCTCCCTATTTCTCGAAAGAAGAAATGGACATGATACTGCCCGTGATAACGGAAGGTCAGTCGGACAGTGCATGCCTCGACAACATGATCGAGCTGCTGCAGCTTACCGGCCGCTCGCTCCCCCATGTGATGATGATGCTTGTTCCGGAAGCGTGGGATGGCAACGACCTGATGGACCCCGTGAAGAAAGCATTTTACGAGTTCCACGCATCCATGATGGAACCGTGGGACGGTCCTGCGTCAATATCCTTCACCGATGGCAAGGTCATCGGGGCAACGCTCGACAGGAACGGATTGCGCCCCTCGCGCTATTGCGTCACCACCGACGACCGCGTGATCATGGCATCAGAATCGGGCGTTCTTCCCGTCGATCCCTCAATGATCAAAGAAAAGGGAAGGCTGCAGCCCGGTAAGATGTTCGTTGTTGACATGGAGCAGGGAAGGATCATCAGCGATGAAGAGCTTAAGCAAACCATCTGCTCGAGAAAACCTTATGCGGAGTGGCTCAACAAATACAAAATTCGTCTCGAAGAATTGCCTGAGCCGAGGGTAATGTTCACCCACCTCGAAAGCGACCAGGTGTTCAAATACCAGAAAGTATTTGGTTATTCTACCGAGGATCTCGATACGATCATCGCCACGATGGCGCTCGACGGCAAAGAACCCATCGGGTCGATGGCCGCCGATGTACCGCTGGCGGTACTGAGCGACCAGCCGCAGCACCTCAGCAGTTATTTCAAGCAACTGTTTGCGCAGGTAACCAATCCGCCCATCGATCCCATTCGCGAAAGGATGGTGATGTCGCTGGCAACGTTCGTGGGCAACAATGGTAATTTATTGAACGAGGAAGAATTGAGCTGTCATACGTTGGCGCTCAAGCATCCCGTGCTCACGAACCACGAACTGGAAAAAATCAGAAGCATAGATACGGGCATCTTCCAGGCGAAGACGCTGCAATGTTATTTCAGGGCCGATGGCAAGCCGGGCTCGTTGAAGAAGGGTCTCGACAGGCTCTGCCGCTATGCGGTAGACGCAGTGGAAGATGGTTTTGAAGTGCTGATCCTGACCGACAGGTCGATAGATTCCGAGCACGCACCGTTGCCGTCATTACTGGCCATGTCGGCCGTGCACCATCACCTCATCCGCAAAGGCTACAGGGGCCGTGTGGGCATCGTGGTTGAAGCCGGCGACGTATGGGAAGTACACCACTTTGCTTGTTTGCTCGCATTCGGCGCCACTGCCATCAACCCTTATCTCGCGCTTTCTACTATCAGGGATATGAAACTTAGCCACAGGATGGAAACGAACCTGGGCGTGGAGGAGTTGAAAAAGAATTACCTGAAGGCAGTGAACGACGGCTTGCTGAAAGTGTTCTCGAAGATGGGTATTTCCACTTTGCAATCGTACCAGGGTGCACAGATATTCGAGATCATTGGTCTGAATTCATCGGTGGTGAATACTTACTTCACCGGTGCGGTGTCGAGGATCGAAGGAATGGGTCTCGATGAAATTGCACGCGAGGCGCTGGCGAAGCACATGTTCGCCTTCAGCAGGAAAAATATTCCCATCGACCGGTTGCCGGTGGGTGGTGTGTACCAATGGAAGAGAAAAGGTGAATACCATCTCTTCAATCCGCAGACGATCCACTTCCTGCAGCACGCCACGAAGACCAACGACCTGGCTACCTTCAAAAAATATTCGAAGCTGGTTAACGACCAGGAAGAAAAAGCGGTTACCCTTAGGAGTATGTTCCGCTTTAAATACAACAGGCCTGCCATTTCCATCAACGAAGTGGAATCGGCAGAAAGCATCATGAAGCGGTTCGCCACCGGCGCTATGTCGTTCGGCTCCATTTCATGGGAGGCGCATACCACACTCGCCATTGCAATGAACCGCATTGGCGCGAAAAGCAACACCGGCGAAGGTGGAGAAGATGAGCGCAGGTATGAAAGGCTGCCCAACGGCGACCTGATGCGAAGCGCCATCAAGCAGGTGGCCTCTGCACGCTTTGGCGTTACGAGCTATTACCTCACCGAATCGGATGAACTGCAGATCAAGATGGCGCAGGGCGCAAAGCCCGGCGAAGGTGGCCAGTTGCCCGGCCACAAAGTGGACGAATGGATAGGAAAAACCAGGCACTCGACACCGGGTGTGGGATTGATTTCTCCTCCTCCGCACCACGATATTTATTCCATCGAGGACCTCGCGCAATTAATATTCGACTTAAAAAATGCCAACCGTGCCGCGCGGATTAATGTGAAACTGGTATCGAAGGCAGGCGTTGGAACCATTGCTGCGGGTGTGGCAAAGGCAAAGGCGGATGTGATATTGATATCGGGACATGATGGGGGAACCGGCGCTTCGCCGATCAGCTCCATCAGGCACGCCGGTTTGCCATGGGAACTCGGACTTGCAGAGGCACATCAAACACTAGTAAAAAATAAACTGCGCAGCAGGGTGGTGCTGCAGGCCGACGGTCAAATGAAAACCGCAAGGGACATTGCCGTGGCCACATTGCTCGGTGCAGAAGAATGGGGCATCGCCACTGCCGCGTTGATCGTTGAAGGATGCATCATGATGCGCAAATGCCACATGAACACCTGTCCCGTAGGCGTTGCCACACAGGATCCGGAACTGAGAAAAAGGTTCACCGGCGATCCCGAGCATGTTGTCAATTTCTTCAAGCTGATCACTCATGAGCTGAGAGAGATCATGGCTTCACTTGGATTCAGGACCGTTAACGAAATGGTTGGACAATCGGAGTTTCTCGAGATACGCGATGACGTGAAGCACTGGAAATATAAAAACCTCGATCTTTCACCGATACTTTACAAAGAACCGGCATCACTCTACACCGGTTTGTATCACCAGGAAGACCAGGATCACGGGATAGCCGACATCCTCGACTGGAAATTGTTTGAGGCCGCGAAACCTGCGCTCGAAAAACAGCAGAGGGTCAAGGCTTCGTTCAATATCAGGAACACGGATCGTACCACAGGTACAATGCTGTCGAACGAGATCAGTAAGATATATAAAGGCGCGGGCCTTGCTGATGATACGCTTCATTTTAAATTCACGGGTACTGCCGGACAAAGCTTCGGTGCCTTCAATGCGAAAGGCATTTCACTGGAGCTCGAAGGCGATGCGAACGACTACTTCGGCAAAGGGCTCAGCGGCGCACGACTCGTTGTTTACCCGCCAAAGAAGGCCATTTTTGTTCCCGAAGAAAATATCATCATCGGCAATACATCCTTCTACGGCGCCACATCCGGCGACGCCTACATAAGGGGCAAAGCGGGAGAGAGATTTTGTGTAAGGAACTCCGGTGCGCGTGTTGTTGTTGAAGGCGTAGGCGACCATGGCTGCGAATACATGACGGGCGGTGTTGCCGTAATACTCGGCGCAACCGGACGCAATTTCGCAGCGGGAATGAGTGGCGGTGTGGCGTATGTGTACGACGTGAACGGAGCGTTCGATAAGATGTGCAATAAAGAGATGGTGGATCTTGATCCGCTCGATGCACACGACGTAGCGCTGCTGCAGGAGTTAGTTTCTAACCACTATAATTATACGAAGAGCACTGTTGCGAAGTTCCTGCTCGATGACCTGGAGAACCAGGTGCGCAATTTCATTAAAGTGTTCCCGAGAGATTATAAGAAGGCGCTGAAGATGAAGAGCGAGATGGTGAAGGTGAGAAGTTAGAAAAATTGTCAATTCCCGATTGCCGATTGCCGAAAAGACCATAAACACAAAGTAACACAACACACACATGGGTAAACCAAGCGGATTTTTAGAGTTTTCGCGCGAATTGCCGGCAAAGCGTCCGGTGAAGGAGCGTTTGAACGATTACCGGGAATTTGTGGAACGGTACCCGGCACAGAAGCTCAACCAGCAGGCGGCACGATGCATGGATTGTGGCGTGCCTTTCTGCCACAGCGGATGCCCGGTAGGAAATATTATTCCTGAATTTAATGATGCCGTTTACAGGCAGAGTTGGAAGGAGGCGTATGAGATCCTTACCTCTACCAATAATTTCCCCGAATTCACCGGCCGCATTTGTCCGGCGCCCTGCGAAAGCTCCTGCGTGCTCAGCATCAACCAGCCCGCAGTGGCCATCGAAGAAATCGAAAAGCACATTATAGAAATAGCTTTTGAAAAGGGATTTGTAAAGCCGCAGAAGCCTAATATGAGAACCGGCAAAAAGATCGCCGTGGTAGGGTCGGGCCCTGCGGGCATGGCCGCTGCGGCGCAGTTAAATGCCGCTGGTCACTCCGTTACCGTTTTTGAAAGAGACGATGCACCGGGTGGCTTGCTGCGCTACGGCATACCCGACTTCAAACTGGAGAAATGGGTGGTAGACAGGCGCATTAGGGTGATGGAGGAAGAAGGAGTGGTATTTCAGTGCAACGCCGAAGTGGGTGTGCAGATAAAAGTGAACGACCTGCTCAGGCAGTTCAATGCCGTTATCCTGGCGGGGGGCTCCACTATTCCCCGCGATTTGCAGGCACCGGGCAGAGAGCTCAAGGGAATTCATTTTGCGATGGATTTCCTGAAACAGCAAAACAAGCGTGTAAATGGCACGTGGGATGACAAGCTGGAATCAATTATGGCCACTGGCAAAAACGTGGTGGTGATTGGTGGCGGTGACACCGGTTCCGACTGCGTGGGCACCTCCAACAGGCACGGAGCAAAATCCATCACCCAGTTTGAGTTGCTGCCAAAGCCGCCCGAGTCGAGAACCATGCAGATGCCCTGGCCCACGTACCCGATGATCCTCAAAACATCTAGTTCGCATGAAGAGGGCGCCGAAAGGCAATGGGCAGTATCCACAAAGGAATTCATGACCGATGGAAAGGGCAACCTGCGTGCTTTGAAAATAGTGGACCTGGAATGGAAGATCGGCGACAATGGCCGCGCACAGTTCACCGAAATCGAAGGGTCCACGAGAGAGATACCCTGTGAGCTTGCGCTTCTGGCGATGGGCTTCGTGCATCCCCAGCATGAGGGCCTCATTAACGAATTGAACGTTGAAAAAGATGAGAGGGGTAACGTGCGGGCCGCCGAAAAGGATTATCAAACCAATATTCAAAAGATCTTTACTGCCGGCGACATGCGCCGCGGGCAGTCGCTGGTGGTTTGGGCCATCAGTGAAGGAAGAGAGTGTGCGAGGAAAGTAGATGAATTTTTGATGGGCTCTTCAGTTTTAGAAACGAAAGACGACAACCTAATCGCCATAGCATAGAGCAGGAAAAAGAAGTTTTTTTAGTAACGAGAACAGGATTCGATATATCTACGGGGATATTTTGAATCCTGTTTCGTTTTTGGAGGGTACAAAGC
>CBIGXK010000149.1:0-8758 GCA_966193805.1 uncultured bacterium
AATATGCGAAACTGAGGAGGGTGGTGACGATACCGGCAAAGACACTGGTGAGGACAGCGTCTGAAAATTTGGTGTTGTATGGTGATTCCATTGCACAAAGATAAAACATTGCCAAGAATATATTATCAAGGCCGTTTAAATATATTTTAACTAATAAATATTGTTTATGCAATGTTGATGTAAGTTCATAATTTTGCGCATGCAAGAACGGCCCTGCAATCTAAAGAGTTGTTTTTTGTGCAGAAATACGATTCCCGAATGGAAAGATATCATTGCAAGCAGGAAGAAAACCCTGTTTTTCAGGAAGGGAAAGAAGATTTTCAGTGAAGGAGATGCCATAAAAGGCATTTTTTTCCTGTATGAGGGTTCGGCAAAGGTGCACATGCAATGGGGTGAAGTGAAAGAGCTTATTGTGAACTTTTCCGTAGCAGGTGAAGTGCTGGGTTTCAGGGGCGTTATGGGAGATCATCTTTATCCCATATCGGCAACTGCGATGGAAGATGTAAAAGTTTGCTTCATACCGTCGGAGTTCCTCGAAACGACGCTAAAGACCAATCCGTCCTTTACGTATAAGCTGATGCAGGTGTTTGCGGGCGAGCTGCAGAAAACGGAAAAACGCATGCGCGAACTCGTTCAACTGGATGTAAAAAGCAGAATAGCACTTGCATTGCTGCAGATCTCGGAAATTTTTGGCACCGACGCCGATCAATATATTGCCGTTCCTATCATGCGCCAGGACATTGCTTCTTATGCCGGCACAACCTATGAAACGGTGTTCAAGCTGATGACAGAGCTCATTGCAAAAAAAATTATTTCGACTTCAGGGAAAAGCATTAAAATAAATGACCGGGCCGCTTTGGAGGACCTCGTTGCTTACCATACCTGATTATCACATACACTTTGACTAAAATGAACAGTGCACAAGAAAACAACAGGATCCCTATCTCCATATCGCTCGACCAGCTTACGGACCAGCCCGTGCCGGTGAGCGGTGCCACAGAAAACAAACGCAGGCTGGTATTTATTTCGATGCTGGCAGTGATCATCGGCGCCTGCATCAGCGTATTGGCAAAGGTCCTCGTATTGCTGATCAACCTCATCACGAACATCTCTTTTCACCAGCAATTTTCTCCCGAACACGCCAGCCCGCTGCATCACGGTCTCGGATGGCTGGTGATATTCGTGCCTGCCCTTGGCGGTGTGATTGTGGGGCTCATGGCGCTTTATGGCTCAAAAGCCATCAGGGGCCATGGCATACCGGAGGCAATGGAGCAGATATTGACGAACAACAGTAAGATAAGGCCGTCTATCACGTACCTCAAGCCGATATCATCCGCCATATCGATTGGTACGGGCGGACCATTTGGATCGGAAGGACCCATCATCGCCACCGGCGGCGCATTGGGATCAACGCTGGGACAGTTAACACGCATCAGCTCGTACGAGCGTAAAATATTGCTGGCATCGGGCGCCACTGCGGGTATGTCGGCGATATTCGGAAGTCCCATTGCCGCTATTTTTCTCGCGATCGAATTGCTGTTATTTGAATTTTCGCCGCGGTCAATCATGCCCGTTGCCCTGGCCTGCATTACGGGTGCCGCCGGCCATCACGTGTTTTTTGAACCCGGTCCCGTGTTTCCAACGCCTTTCATCGAATTGCCATCGAACGTCAGCGTGGCGATGTACAGCGTCATCGGCATCATCATTGGCCTCCTCGCTGCTGCAGTGTCAAAGATCGTTTACCTGATAGAAGATGGCTTTGAGAAACTGCCCATTCACTGGATGTGGTGGCCCGCTTTGGGCGGCCTTGTGGTGGGCATTGTGGGTTTTATTGCTCCCGCCACACTTGGGGTGGGTTACGAAAACATTACAAATATCCTGTCCGGCAACCTCACCCTGCATGTAATTATTTATCTCTGCGTGTTTAAATTTATTTCGTGGTCAATTGCGCTGGGCAGCGGTACATCGGGTGGAACGCTCGCGCCGCTGCTCACGATCGGTGGCGCAGCGGGGGCGTTGCTGGGCATGTTATGCATCGCATTTTTTCCCGGCGCCGGTGTAACCGTTACACTTGCGGCACTTGTGGGTATGTCGGCGATGTTTGCCGGCGCTTCAAGGGCGCTGCTCACCTCCATTATTTTCGCCATCGAAACAACAGGCCAGGTGAATGCCCTCATACCACTGCTTTCCGGCTGCGTGGCTTCATACTTTATTTCATACGTAACAATGAAGAACACCATCATGACCGAAAAGATCGCACGCCGTGGTGTGGTCACGCCGCATCACTATGAATCCGACATTCTCGACAAGATAAAAGTGGGAAGCGTTCTTAAGAAATCCAGGACGGTGATCAGCAGCGCCACCACCATCGGCGAAGCGAGAGCCTGGCTGGCCGACAGAAAAGAACAGCACAACTATTACATTGTTGCCAACGATAATGGTGAATTCAGGGGCATCATCAGTGCGTCAAACTTATTCAGCATGCACCACGAGGAAAAAGCATTGATCGGTGATCTCATCAAGCGAAAACCGTTTGCCGTGAGTGACAACGACAGCCTCAAAGTGGCCGTGCAAATGATGGCCAAAGAAAACCTCGATGAGCTTCCGGTGATTTCGTCGGTAGACAATAAACTCGCCGGCGTATTATCGTATAAAGATATTTTGCCGGTGTACAACAGGCGCGCCATCGAGAACCGCGAATCTATTGCCATTTCATTGCGGAGAAGAACGCTGAAGCTTGTTGTGCATGGAAAAAATACATTGTCCATATTGCGGCCGGTGAATAAAAACGAGCCGAAATCGTAGAGAGAACGGCTTTAATTGCGATATTCATTCTTCAAGAATAGATCATGTCAAATTTATCCAGGGAGAGCCGTCGCGATTTTCTCAGGCAATCAGCCGTAGCCGCAACGCTGTTCGCCACTATCGATCCGTTTTCCGCTGGCGGCAAAACCATCGGTGCGCCGAATGCCACCGATGCCGCCAAACCATGGTACCGCACCATAACACGATGGGGGCAGGTGAACATCACCGAAAAGGATCCGCAGCAATATGATATTGACTGGTGGCGCGGCTACTGGAAGCGGACCGAAACCAAAGGCGTTGTGGTAAACGCGGGTGGCATCGTTGCCTATTATCCGAGCAAAATACCGCTCCACAAGCACGCGCAATATCTCAACGGCCGCGACCTGTTTGGCGAAATCTGCAAAGCGGCGCATGACGACGGTGTGGCGGTTTTTGCGCGCATGGATTCAAACAGGGCGCATGAAGAATTTTACAAGGCACATCCCGACTGGTTCACGGTTGACATTGACGGCAAGCCGTACAAGGCGGGCGAACTGTATTTGTCGTGCGTCAACAGCCCTTATTACAACGATCACATTCCATCTGTCCTTCGCGAAATTGCTGAGCTGTATAAACCCGAAGGATTTACCGACAACAGTTGGAGCGGATTAAGCAGAAATTCCATCTGCTATTGCGGCAATTGCAAAAACAGCTTCCGTGAAAAGACCGGTAACGAGCTCCCCCGCAAAAAAGACTGGAACAACAAAGTGTACCGCGAATGGATAAAATGGAACTATGCCAGGCGGTTAGAAATATGGGACCTCAACAACCGTGCGTCGAAATCTGCAGGAGGCGAACATTGCATTTGGGTGGGGATGAACAGTGGGTCCGTTCGCGGACAAAGCAATGTTTTCAGGGATTTTAAAGCGATATGTGAAAGAAGCGAAATGATCATGCTCGATGACCAGGCAAGAAGCAATGCCGGAGGTTTTCAGCACAATGGAGAACTGGGTAAGCTGCTGCATGGTATGCTCGGTTGGAATAAGCTGATCCCCGAAAGCATGGCGATGTACCAAAACGGAGGCGGCACAAATTTCCGGCTGGCGAGCAAACCCGCGCCCGAAGCTAGGATGTGGATGATCAACGGCATTGCCGGCGGCATTCAAACGTGGTGGCACCATGTGTCTGCCTATCACGAAGACAGGCGCGCCTACAAAACTGCGGCGCCCGTTACAAAGTGGCAAAAAGAAAATGAACCGTTCCTCATCGATCGCGAGCCCATCGCGCCCATTGGTGTTGTATGGTCGCAGCAAAACATGGATTTTTATGGACGCGATGATGCCGATGAACTGGTGGAGCTTCCCTGGCGCGGCATGATCCAGGCATTGGTTCGTGCACGCATCCCTTATCTTCCAGTTCACATCGATCACCTTTACCGCGATGCGGATAAATTCAAATTGATCATCCTTCCGAACCTTGCCGCGATGTCCGGCGAACAGGCGGCAAGTGTAAAAAGGTTTGCTGATAAAGGAGGAAGTGTTTTTGCCACCGGCGCCACCTCGTTGTATGATGAATGGGGCGACGTTCGCGGCGACTATGCACTCGCCGGTTTGTTTGGTGCGCATTACCAAAAGGCAGAAGATGACATAAGCGCTCTGCCGAAACTGGCTGGTAAAGTTTATCATACTTACTTAAGATTGCTTCCTGAATTAAGATTGCAGGCAGACGGGCCAAAGAACGGGAAAGAGCCGGCAATAACAGGATCGCGTCATGCGGTGCTGCAGGGTTTCGAAGAAACCGACATCCTTCCTTTCGGTGGTTTGCTGCAGCCTTTGCAACTCGACGATGACGCAGCGGTGCCCTTTACTTTCATTCCCCAGTTTCCCGTATATCCGCCGGAAACGGCCTGGATGCGCGAACCGGTGACCAATGTTCCCGGACTTGTGTTGAGAACCGGACCGCATGGCGGAAAAGTAGCTTTCATGCCTGCTGATGTTGACCGCCAGTTTGCTGTCAACAATCTTCCCGACCATGGCAACCTGCTCAACAATATTGTGAGATGGATGAGCACCGAACATATTCCTCTGCAGGTGAAAGGTCCGGGCCTGATCGATTGCCACCTCTACCGGCAGCCGGCAAGGTTGGTGCTGCACGTCGTAAACCTTACAAGCGCATCAACCTGGCGGCAACCTCTCGACGAATTTATTCCCATCGGACCATTAAGTATAAAAATAAAGCTGCCGGAAGGAGTAACGGGAAAGGATATACGTAGTAAAGTGGGCAAACAAAAATTACGCGGATCGTTGTCGAACGGATGGGTTCAGTTTGACGTTGAGTCGGTCACCGATCATGAGCTGATCGTTATCGGTTAAAATTTTATGTGGTGGAAATTATTTTTTCAGATCCGCATAGCTGATCAGTTTGATGCCGCGCTTTTTTACCAGTTCGAGCACGCGCTTGTCGGTCCATGAATCCGTTACGCCCTGCCTGTCTTCTGCCACGTTCTCATAGCCGATATGGTGGATGGCTCTCGATTCGGGCGTGTCGAAACAGGGATGTTCAACAAATAAATAGGTTTCGCCGGGCTGCAGGGTCTCAAGTGTTTTCAACATGGCAGTAACTTTTTCCGCCGGTGTTTTTGACGGTCCGGTGTACCGGATATTTTTCACGTGGTAGTCTTGAGGATCGATGTCCAATCCATATTCCACTGCAAGTTTCCTGGCGAGCTTCGACACTTCCTCATTCATGCCGTAGCAGCCCATGTGCGCAGAAATGTGGCTGATCCGCGGAATTTTTTTCTTCGCCAGCTCTATCTGTGCACGCATCTCTTTCTCAATATCTGCAATGTTCCATTTGTTTTCCAGGAGCGCCTGGCCGGGATAATTTTTATTCGGCCATATCATCGGGTAAAAATATCCGCTGCTGTCTCTTAATGAAGGGCAGTCGGAAAGCGGGCGGAACTTGACATTGTCCCACTCGGTTGTGAGCGTGATGTGAACGCCCACGTCAACCCGGGGATGCTTTTCAAGCATTTTGACGGCTTCGGGAAACCACGGCGAAGGCACGAGCACTTCGATGGACCTTTCAATTCCTTCTTCATAACATTTAATAAGCGCCTCGTTACCGGCATGTGAGAATCCCATGTCATCGCCTCTCACGATAAGCCGGATTTCTTTTTGCTGGGCAAATGCGCATTGAAAATGCAGTACAGAGAAGAGAAGAAGAGTGGCAAACTGTTTCATGTGGCAAAACTTTGACGGGAAAATAGTTATATTACATGAAATTCGCATAAACGATGTTGCCATTCCCTACGCTGGAGAAATCAGCCAAAACCCCACCGGCAAAATCCATCCCACTTGCACGTGTTGCTTCTATCGACATTGTGCGCGCGCTCACGATGGTATTGATGATCTTTGTTAACGACCTCGGCTCTCTCGAGGGAATACCTGCGTGGCTCAAACACGTGGCGCCCGGCGTGGACGGCATCGGGCTTGCCGATGTGGTGTTCCCTGCATTTTTGTTTATTGTGGGCCTTTCGCTTCCTTTCGCTATAGATAACCGCCGAAAAAAAGGTGACACGGAATGGCAATTGGTGAAGCATGTGCTCACGCGTACCATCGCGTTGCTCGTCATGGGCGTTTTTCTTGTAAACGGAGAAACGATCAATGGCGAGGCGACAGGCATGCCGGGATATGTTTACTACTCGCTGTCCTGCTTATCATTTATACTCCTCTGGAACCTTTACCCGCGCAAAGCCAACAAATACCTCGTCGCCACGTCAAAGGCCATCGGGATCGTCATACTGTTAATACTCGCTTACATTTACAGGGGCGGCGAAGATGGCCAGATCGAACGGTTTGCTCCACAATGGTGGGGAATTCTGGGATTGATTGGATGGGCCTACCTGGCTTCCGGGCTCATTACGGTGTTTTCAAAAAATAATTTCCTGGCTATTCTTGGCGGCTGGCTGTTTTTCTGCATATTGAGCATGGTAAATAAAGCCGGTTACATTCCGCACGACAGCTTCATCTCAATCGTTCCCGCCGCCATACTCGGCGGTACACTTACGGGGCTCACCATGGGTGGTGTACTCATCGCCACAATCTTCAGGTATTTCAGGAAGAAGAAAGACAACCTGAACATGACGATTGTTTTCCTCGCCTTCTCAATACTGATGATTGGCCTGTCGGTACTCACAAGGCCGTACTGGAAACTGGCGAAACTGGGCGCAACGCCCGCATGGTTATTTTTATGCAGCGCATTCACCGTTCTTGCTTTTATCGCGGTGTACTGGATTGCAGATGTAAAAGGTAAATCGGGATGGTTCAAAATCATCCGGCCTGCCGGCACGGATACTTTGCTCTGCTATCTCATTCCTTATTTCGTTTATTCAATTTTAAGGGCCACTCACTTTCACTGGCCCGAACCGGTCATTACCGGCGGTGTCGGTTTATTGAAATCCTTTTTACTCGCTATTTTATGTGTCAACATAGCGGGGTGGTTGAATAAGGCGGGTGTTAAATTGAAAATATAAATACCTGCGGAATATTTGCCCACGGCTAATTCCCCTGTTCCCGTGCGCCGGTTCCTGCGCGGTTTACCGTAAGCGGCTGAAACTGAGGCGGCGCCAGGGCGCGGCGCGCGCGCCTTCTTTTATTGCAGGCGCAATAGCCTGATGGGCACGATCTTTTGACTGCCGGAGCTTTAAGAACAAGGTGCAGGTGGCAATGAGCAATGTGATGCCTGACACCAAAGTGGCGGATAATATGCGCAAGATGCAGTGGGATGCAGGTAAGGATGATAACGACCGAAACGGTAAAAAGAAGTAGCGCTATTGTAAATAAAGCAGGATGTTATCGGTTCCCATTAATGGCTTTCCGGAATTTGCTGAACCGTGATCGAGATAACTTGCTGAAATAATAAACGCCCCTTTGCCCGCGCCTGAAGGAGCAACGAGTCGCACGGCTCCTTCGGTTCCCTTGTAATAGGAAATATTGGTGTCGCCTGCATTTTTCATGATCCATTCAACCATGGATGCGGCGGTCGCTGACTGCAACTCCGGATGACTCGGCATAACACCGCTTCCCCAAATACCCGTGGAGCCTTCCATGATGCGCTTAACCAACGTGTTTGCTGCGGAGGCGTTGCTGCGATATTTTTTATTGATATCAACAAATGAAGGGCCTAGCAATGGCGCGTTGAACGCGTGGCAGTTCAGGCAATTGGACTGGAGGATCGATTGCAGACCCTCGTGTACCGGCAGGCTTTCTTGTTGCGCTGTGCTTGCACTGGAAATGTATTTCACCTGAAGCAATACTTCGGAAGCATTGATTTCCTGGTATTTTGAATCGCCATCTTCTTTATCCGATACGCTGATCGTGTATCTTACCTGGGTGTTCGGCGTGTAACTGCTTCCTGTTTTTGGCTGCATGATTTTTACGACGGGCGGATGATTTTCATCGCGCGATACAAAAAACACAAGCGCCAAGGCCATTGTTATCAGGTGAAGGTTTATCATGGGGTTACAGCTCGTTTATTTCATTGGCCACACGTTGCGCAGATCTGAGGCACGATTCCATGCCGCGGCTCAATAAATCTGCATACGTGCCCGCAAAATAAATTCTTCCATCGGGCATCGTTACCTGCGGCCAGAACTTTTTCATTTCACCAATCGGAAAAGGTTCCATTTCGCAGGTGGGAGAAAGTTGGTCCTTCGTCCAATCGACAGTTAGTGCTTGTGTGATCGTATCTTTTTTGCCGGGATATACTTCTCTGAACGCTGCGAGTCCGCGCTGTGCCGAAACGCCGCCGGGCGCGTACGCTTTCAATATGATCCGCGATGTGTTGACGTCGTTCGTTTCCTGCCAGATGGATGAGATATCAGGATGTTCAAAATCCATGTTGATGCTTTTGAACCCGTCGTCGAGCCAGAATTTTGTTTCCGCTTCAAAAACATAGATGGGATGTGAAGTTT
>CBIGXK010000150.1:0-8744 GCA_966193805.1 uncultured bacterium
GGAAATCAGAGATAACTTTTGGAAAATCAATCTTTTTTTGAACATAACTAAAAATATACTGTTCGCAATAGCGTTTTCAACAAAGAAAAGCAATAAGCTTCCACTGTCCCCGGAAAGCCCATTTGAACATGATATTCTTGAAAACCCCTATAAAACTTAATATATTCATTTCTGAATAGCCCATGATTCTCCTCCAGGTCAATAATTCCGGTAGCGAAATATCGCTGCTGCTGTTTTTCGGCACCATCGGTATGCTGGTCCTGGCTATTGGAATGATTGTATTCATCATCTTCCACCAACGCAAGGTCATCCGCTACCAGATGAAGTTGCAACGGCTTGAGTATGAACAACAGAAAACACTGCTGAATGCGTCCATCCGTTTCCAGGAAGAGGAACGGCAACGCATAGCCGCCGACCTTCACGACGATGCCGGTCCCCTGCTCGCCACGGCACGGCTCTACCTCAATGAAAACCTGGTCAATCTCGACAAGACCTCGCAGTTGCAAAGCATTTACAATGCCAAGCAAATCATCGACGATACCATTCAGTTGATCCGCAACATCAGCCATAGCCTGATGCCGCCCACGCTTAAGAATTTCGGGCTCGAATCGGCCGTTAACGACCTGTTCCAGAAAATCAGCGGCTCCGGCAGCCTCAACGCCAGTTGCCGGTTTCATGATTACCGCGAGCGGCTGCATGCCGACCAGGAGCTGATCATTTTCCGTGTAATCCAGGAACTTATCAACAATATTCTAAAACACAGTAACTCCAGTTTCATACACCTTACCCAAAACCTGAGCGGCTCTAAATTGTACATCAGGATGCATCACGACGGAAAAGGGTTGACCCAGGCAGATTTTGAAAAACTCAACAAAAGCAGCGGTGGCCTGGGTTTGAAGAATATTCAGAGCCGTCTCAAATTGCTGCACGGCCGCATTTTCTTCGAAAAGGACCTGTCGCAAACCTATTACAAGGTGACCATTGAAGTACCGAAAAATGAACAGGCAGTGGTTAGGGATACGCCGGTAGTTACTTATTGATGCTTACTTTTTGCAACAGCACAGGAAAAGTGTGATCGATAAATCTTAATTTTAGAATGACCAATATCAATTTAGCTATGGGCCCGATTAAAGTTGCCATTGCAGACGATCATAAGATATTCAGGAAGGGAGTAATTCTATCGTTGCGGCCGTACACTAATATCAAATTTGTTCTGGAAGCCGAAAACGGACAGGAACTGCTTGATAACCTGCCCACCGTAGCAGAAAGTCCCGACGTGATACTGATGGACCTTCGTATGCCCCAAAAAGACGGCATTGAAACCACCAAGATCGTTGCGAAACAGTATCCGCAGATCCACATCATCGCCCTCACCATGTATGAAGATGAGCGCTTTGTGAGCCATATGATGGAGATAGGCGCAAACGGTTACCTGCTCAAAAGCGCCGACCCGGCCGAGATCAAGAAGGCCATCATGGAGGTGATGTCGAAGGGTTATTACCTGAATAATTTCGTGAACAGGATTCTTCTGAAGAAATCGCACGCGCGCCAAAAGGTGGCGCCCACCATCACCAGCGAAATCACCCTAAGCGACCGTGAACGCGATGTTGTCAAATACATCTGCATGGAATTTACCGCCCACGAAATCGCGCAGAAGCTGGAAGTGAGTCCGCGCACGGTAGAAGCCATAAAAGACAGGCTGATGGAGCGGTTTGGGGCCAAGAACACCGCCGGCCTCGTGTTTTTTGCAGTGAAGAATAATCTTATCGATTAGATCTGCATTTCAGGAACGTCGCCCTCGATCACTAATTTTCCCAGTGTTTTGCTTTTTATCTCTTCAACGGAGACGCCCGGTGCGCGTTCGCGCAGGCTGAACCCGCCTTCCGGCAACACGTCAAGTACGGCCAATTCCGTCACCACGCGTTTTACGCATTTCACGCCTGTGAGCGGCAGCGTGCAGTGTGGCAGTATTTTCGATTCGCCCTTAGGGTTCGTATGCATCATCGCAACGATGATGTTCCTGGCGCTCGACACCAGGTCCATGGCGCCGCCCATTCCCTTCACCATCTTGCCCGGGATTTTCCAATTGGCGATGTCGCCGTTTTCGGCAACTTCCATCGCTCCCAGCACGGTAAGGTCGACCTTGCCGGCCCTGATCATACCAAAACTTTCGGCGCTGTCAAAAAATGAACCGCCGGGTAAAAGTGTTACGGTTTCTTTGCCGGCGTTGATAAGGTCGGGGTCCATTTCCGATTCATCGGGATAAGGGCCCATGCCCAGCATGCCATTTTCCGATTGAAGCATGATGGACAATCCCGCCGGAATGTAGTTGGCAACCAGCGTTGGGATACCGATGCCAAGGTTTACATACATGCCGTCTTTAAGGTCCTTTGCTATTCTTTTTGCAATGCCGAATTTATCGAGTGCCATAATGGTAAGTGTTAAAAAAGAAAATGGATCAGGCGTGCTGGCGCACTGTTTTTCTCTCTATCCTTTTTTCATAGTTGCTGCCCTGGAAGATGCGGTGCACATATATTCCCGCTACGTGGACATGATCGGGGTCGAGTTCGCCGGGCTCAACCAAATGCTCAACTTCAGCGATGGTAATGTTACCTGCCTTCGCCATCGACGTTGAGAAATTCCTGGTCGTTTTGCGAAAAACGAGGTTGCCGGATGTATCGCCTTTCCAGGCTTTCACTAGTGCAAAGTCGGCGTGAAGCGCGTGCTCCATCAAATACATCTTTCCATTGAATTCCCGGATCTCTTTTCCCTGCTGCACCTCGGTGCCGTATCCCGCAGGAGTAAAGAAAGCAGGTATGCCCATACCGGCCATCTGTATGCGCGTAACGAGTGTTCCCTGTGGTATCAGGTCCACCTCGAGCTCGCCTTGCAGCAGTTGCCTTTCGAATTCCGAATTTTCGCCCACATAAGAGCTCATCATCTTTTTGATCTGTCTCGTCTTCAATAATAATCCGAGTCCAAAATCGTCAATACCCGCATTGTTGCTGATGCACGTCAATCCTTTCGCGCCCAGGCGCACCAGTGCCGCGATACTGTTTTCGGGGATGCCGCAAATGCCGAAGCCGCCGAGCATGATGGTTGAGTTATCGCGAATGTCTTTGATGGCGTCGTCCGCAGAGGTAAAAACTTTATTCATACAATCGTGATTGATCCTATTTGTTGAACATCCTTCTCCTCATTTCCGAATCAGACAGGTTTTCCGTGCTCTCCCTGAATTCCAGTTTCCTAACCGAGTCGGCCTTCCTGAGTGAATCCCTTCTCAGCAATGAATCCCTTTTCTGCAGCAGGGGACTTGTTTTTTTCGGCGCATGTGCCTCGGCCCTTCTTCTATCCGCACGCGAAGAAATGGAATCGAACATCACCTTCGTAATATCGGGCCTTGAAAGGTAAAACTTATAGCTCTTAATGAATTCGTCTCTTGTGATGCCATGAAGCTGAAACACCTTTTCGTACACAATGGCCGCATTCCTTTTCCTTTCCGGCAACGAATCCTTGCTGTGAAGCACATAGATGTTTACGTACCTGTCGGCCATCAGCATGTCCCACATGACCTTCTCCATCTCAGCCTTGCCGATAATACCCTTGGGGATCTTGTCGTTATTTGCGCAAGCTGCAAAAATAACCACAAGGATCACTGCTGCTGCGCCCTTCATTTTAATTCCTGTTTGTAAAGGTTAGCGTTGGAAATGTCGAGCCTTGTCATCATTTCCTGTACCCTTTGTTTTTCTTCCGGTGGAGCTTTTTTAAAGATCTTGACTATTTCATTCGATTTACCCTGAAAGAAGAATGGAACGATCATGGAGTTGCGCTGATCGTTATTGACGGTGTTGAACTGCATGATGGCGTTCATCACGGCCTGTCTGGCCTCCGGTTCATCCTCATACATATGATCGAGGCCAAGACGGTAATAGTTGTACATGGCATCGTGAATGAGCGCGTATTTGTTGTTGGTGAGATTTTCCATCAGCCAGTACCTGTTGCGTTGCCCGTCAAATGCTTTCCACCCCACAATATCCCTCCCATCGGGGGCATTATTGATGATATTCTCGGCTTTCTGGAAATACGGATCGCCGCCACGCAAACTAAAAGAATTATAATCGAGACCGATGATGACGTAGGCATAAAATGCCAACGCAGCGGTGAGGTTTGAAGCAAGTCCGTCATTTCCCGAAACCCTGTTCTCGTTGAATTCTATCGGCTGGTACTCCACGTATTTGAAAATAATCTGCTCATCACGGAAGTTGATCAGCGGCGTCACATAAGTTGAATTGTAAACGGGCCTCGCCGCCTGCACCGTTAATACGCCGTGATACACATTGTCGTCGGCCTGTGTAACCGTGAGCAGAAAATTACAATTGATCTTTTCATTCGGCTGGTACACGTCGTCGGTCCACTTCCGCGTATTCAGGAATTCGGTAAGCGACGACTGAAGGCTCTGAAACACTTTCTTATCCACATTCGACCCTACCTGGCTCGCATTGATGCTCACCCTGGCCAGCAGCTCCTGCGCGTTCGCATGGCTGAAGAGGCCGGCGCTAACCAGGCAAACCATTATGATCCTTCTAAGCATGCAACATGTTTACTATTCTGTCAACGATATCTTTAGCTACTTGTCGTTTTGGTTTGCGGTCGTAAGAAATTTCGTTGCCACCTTTTTCGAATATCGTGATCTTGTTGGTGTCGTGCCCAAATCCCGCTCCTTCGTCTTTTAACGAATTGAGCACAATCAGATCCGCATTCTTGGTTTTGAGCTTGCCGATGGCGTTCTCTCTCTCGTTTTCTGTTTCCAGCGCAAATCCCACCAGGAGCTGGCCGTTGTATTTTTTTTCGCCGAGCGCCTTCAGGATATCCTTCGTCTTCTTCAGTTCGACGCTCAATATATCGGCTTGCTTTTTAATCTTTTCGGGCGATTTATTGGACGGGGTGTAATCGGCGACCGCTGCCGACATGATCGCAATGTCTGCATCCTGGAACTCCTTCACACAAGCGTCATACATCTGCTCGGCCGTTTGCACCTTGTGCACCTTCACTCCCTGCCTGTTTATGACAGATGGCGACGGTCCCATCACCAGTTGCACGCTTGCGCCTCTTTTTGCCAGTTCTTCCGACAAGGCTATGCCCATTTTCCCTGACGAATGGTTTCCAATAAATCTAACGGGATCGAGGGGTTCGTAGGTCGGGCCCGCCGTTACCAGCACCTTTTTCCCTTCAAGGTCTCTTTGCAAAAAAAAATTAGTGGCGATAAAGTCGATGATGGCTTCCGGTTCGGCCATCCTTCCCTCGCCAATCAGTCCGCTGGCCAGCTCTCCGTTATCAACGGGTATCACGAGGTTCCCGCGTTCCTGCAATAGTTGCAGGTTGGCTTTTGTGGAGGGATGCTTCCACATGTCTTCATCCATCGCCGGTGCAACGGCCACGGGGCAGGTTGCCGACAGGTAGGTGGCGAGCACCATGTTGTCGCAAAAGCCGTGGCTCATTTTAGCCAGTGTGTTGCAGCTAAGCGGGGCCACGAGCATAACATCGGCCCACCGGCCCAGCATCACGTGGTTCGACCAGGTGGCCTCATTAAACAATTCGGAAATAACAGGATTTTTGGAAACCGTAGAAAGGGTGAGCGGTGTAACAAAATCTTTTGCGGCAGGGGTCATGATCACCTTCACTTCGGCTCCCTGTTTGATGAGCAGCCTTACAATTAACGGCGTCTTATACGCGGCAATGCTGCCCGTTACCGCCAGTAAAATTTTCTTTCCTTTGAACATTTTAGAAACCTAAAACTTAAAAGTTAAAAGTTAACACTGAAAACGATAACAGCAGCGGAAAAATCCACTCCCCACCATCCACTACCTATTAACTAAACAGATCATCTTCATTCTTGCGGTAATAGACCTTATCTTCCAGGAATTCCTGTGTGGCAAGCAGCGCGGGGTTCGGCATTCTTTCATAAGCCCTTGAAATTTCAATTTGCTCCTTGTTCTCGTGGATTTCTTCGAGGCTATCGGTGTGGCTTGCAAATTCTTCGAGCTTGTTATGCAGTTCTTCCTTCAGGGAAATATTGATCTGGTTGGCCCTTTTGGCAATGATGGCGATCGATTCGTACACGTTGCCGGTCTTACCCTTGATAACGTTAAGATCTTTCGTTTCAGCAACGTTAGCGGTGTTAGCGCTTATTTGTCGTCTTAGCCTGCTCATTTTGTATTTGTTTGATGTTGTTTTGAGATAAGTCGGCATAGTTCGCTGCTTCTTTCAGCAGGGTACTTTCCGGGAACCTGTCGTTGAAATCATTCACCTCCGTCACCACCTGTCCGTATCGTTCAACTTTTTTGCTCTCTATGCTGTTTTCGGCGTAAAGATAATACGATTTGATTGCCTGCAACTTATATTCATCACCCTTGTCGGTGTCGGGGAAGGTGTTAAGGAGGCTGGTAAACGCAATAGCCGCTGCACGGTAATGGCCCATGTCGTAATACAGCTCGGCGCTCAGGTAATCCTTGACCTCCAGCTTGTCGCGCAGCGTATCGATGATACCGGTGGCTTCCACCAGTCTTTGCGACCCCGGGTGCGTATTAATGAACGTTTGCATTAAACCGATGGCTTTCAGCGTATTGGTTTGGTCGAGTTCCGCCTTCGGCGATTGTTTGTAATACGTGAATGCCCTCATGTACTCCATTTCCTCGGCACGCGGGCTGGTGGGAAACACCTCCGTGAATTGCTTGAAAAGGCTTTCCGCCTGCAGCCAGTCTCTTAGGTTATAGGAACAGTAAGCGAACTTGTAAAACAGGTCTTCGAACTTGGTGCTTCCTTTTAAAATGGGAAACAGCTCCTGGTACAACTGCTGGGCGTAATTGTACTTCTTTGCTTCGTAATATTTGTCGGCCATCTTCAGCTTGTAGTCATAATCGGTGCTCTTCTGCACTTTGGCAAATTGCGAGCAGGATGATGCGAAGATGACGAGGGTTGCAAAGAGAAGTATGCGCATAGAGTCGGCGAAATTAATGTTTTTAATAAAAATCCCCGCATACGCGGGGACTTTTAAATCTATATAACAAGTTAATTATCTTCTTCTCCTTAAGTTGGGATGCGGGGCAGGTACCGTTGTCGGTCCTTCTTCGGCAGTGCCATCGCGAAGGTCCACGGTGTTGCAGTCGCCGCCTTCCTGTCCATAGAGGAAGATCAGCCTGTCATCACTAATACCTTCTTTCTCAACCAGGTAGTTGATCACGGCATTCACCCTGTCCCAACTCATCTGCTGCTGCGACTTGTTCGAGGCGCAATAGCCCACCACAGCAACTTTACATTCTGAGTTGTCGCGCATCTTGTTGGCAACGCCTGCCAGCAGTGCTTTGGCGTCGTTGTTCAGTGAAACGTTGTTTCCCCTGAAGGTGATGCTGGGCAGGTCGCCGATGTTGCAGCGGCCGCGGATGCCATACTGCATCAGCGAATCGAGCACCTTGCAGCAATCGGGTGGCGGGCATTTACCTACACCGTCAGCGTCAACGGGCTGGCACTGTGTGGGGGTAATGAGTTCTTTATCCCTTGCATCGGGCACACCGTCACCGTCTGTATCGCGGCTAACACCGTGGGAGTCAACCGGTGATCCTGCAGGTGTATTGGGCTCGTTATCGAACTGGTCGGTTACACCGTCGCCATCGCCGTCATCAAGAATGGGCTTCGGCAGCTTCATGTGGCTCGGCTTGTTGAGTTCGTTGTAAGCATAATCCAGGGGGTTGATCCACCAAAGCGGCTCAACAGCTTTTCCACCCAGGGCGATGTTGATACCGAGCGAGGTGAAGTTGTAAGCGTCGAAATCTCTTGTCATCGAAGGATTGGTAGGGCTGTTGCTCTGCCATTGTTGTCCGTCGAGCAGGTCTGCCTTAAGCGGCAGGGTGTATTTATTTTCGATAGACAGGCTCAGCCTGCGGTTCAATTTGAACTGCATACCAACGCCCATGACCATGGTTGGCTTGAACGGCTGGTCGAACAATTCCGGCTGGGTCTTGTCTGTTTCTGCTTTGGTTTCGTAAGTACCGTCGAGGATGTCCTTTATTTGTTTCCTGCGGTCCCTTCTTTCGGAGTAGGTACCATCGGGGATGCCCGAAAAATCGTAAACGGCGCCATTGTCATTCAGGGCGTCCACTTTAGTATCATAAATCATGGCACCGCCGCCGATAAATCCGTAAAGGTTAAAGCCTGTTTTAGCGCGGTGAAATCTTATTTTGTTCAGTGTTACAACTGCGGCTACGCTCAGATCGTAAATATTCGTTTTGTAATTGTAGAATACACCTTGTGAAGGCAGGCCCGTTGCCTGGTCGATGTAAGGCGTCCAGGCGGGGTTGGGTTTGTAAGAAAATGACTTAACGAAGTTAAGGCCCTTGGCAACGCCCAATCCCAGATCGCCACGTACTGACAGCACATAACCGAGCGCCTTGCGAACGTGAACGCCGGCGCCAAAGCCCGGGTAAATGGATCTTACATCACCGGCAACAGAAAAGGCGCCGAGGTGCAGTCCCACTTCCCATTGGTTACGCGGCATGGCCGGGAACGCATAGTTGTTGGCCATGAATTCGGTATGCTGTGGCAATCTTTTGGAGGGGATAACTGAAGAGTCGGTAGGATCATAGGATTTCTGGTCCTCCTGGGCCATAACGCCTGTTGAGAGCAGACATAGAAAGGCAACGAGTTTTAAGTACGATCTGCTTGCCATAAGTTAGTTTTAATATGAATAT
>CBIGXK010000151.1:0-8738 GCA_966193805.1 uncultured bacterium
CCAATCTTTTTTATACCTGGTGTTGATCACGCTGGCCACAAGCTGTGCGAAGAACTACTCGGATATTAATACTGACCCCACAAGGTTTACCAGCCTCACAACGGAAGACGTTAAGGGTCTTTTTACAAATGCATTGTATATGGGCATGTATTCCGGCGACGGATCGGCTGAGTACCAGTACGCGCAGGGATTCTTTGCCGACCTGTATGCGCAATATTCCGCGATCACTGCCACCTTCGATCCTACGGACCGGTATAATATCGCGCAGGAATGGGTGCAGGAACAATGGATCGGCACTTATACAAAGGCGCTGCCTCCTTTGTTCAACATCATTAAAGAAACCGGCGATCCCGGAAAAGAAGCATTCAATGCCATTGCACGGATATGGAAAGTTTGGGTGATACACCGCGCCACCGATTATTATGGACCGATCCCTTATTTCAGTATTGGCGCCGACAGTACCGTTATCCCGTATGATCCGCAGAAGGAGATCTATTACGATCTTTTTAAGGAGCTGACCGAAGCAACGGCGCAATTGAGCCAGCACCTTAGCGATGCTTCTTACGGTGAAAGCGACGTAATATTTGATGGCGACAATGCAAAGTGGCTGAAGTTTGGCAATACCCTTCGCCTTCGGCTGGCCATGCGCATTTCGAAGGTGGAACCCGATAAGGCGAAAGAAGAGGCAGAGGCAGCGGTTGCAGGCGGTGTGATGTCGGAACTGAGCGATGATGCATACCTGGAATCTTCAGGGGTGAATTACAATGGCTACAACAGGCAGTCTGGATGGAACGAATTCCGGATGAGCGCCGCAATGGAAAGCGTTTTAAAGGGATATGAAGATCCGCGTTTAAGTAAATTCTGGGCGCCGGCCGTCAATACCGGAGAGTACAAAGGCGTGAGAAACGGAATGAACGTCGCCGAAATTGTGGCGCCTGAAAACGAGCCCGATAATACGTCGGGCCCAAGCCTGCCGCTGCTTCCCGAAAATATGTCGGTTACTCCATCGACGGTGATGTACACAGCGGAGGCTTATTTTCTGCGCGCGGAGGGCGCCTTGAATGATTGGAACATGGGCGGCACCGCGGAAGAATTTTATAACAAGGGTATCGAAATGTCGTTGCGCACGTGGGGAATAAGCGACGCCACCGAAATCAATGCCTATATTAACAGCATGAAACAACCTCTTGCTCCCGGTGGCATGTTCGACACCAAAGCACTTTCAGATATTCCTGTAAAGTTTGCTGCGGATCCCGAAAAACAACGGGAACAGATACTCACGCAAAAGTGGCTGGCGCTATTTCCCGAGGGGCACGAGGCGTGGGCCGAATTCAGGAGAACGGGTTATCCCAAATTATATCCTTTAATTCATTCTGATAATCCCGATCTGCCGCAGGGCACTTTTATCAGGCGCATCCCATTCTTGAATTACGACCGTGACAGGAACGGAGCAGCAGTGGAAGCCGCTGTTGACCTGCTGGGCGGTCCGGACAATGCAGCCACGCCTCTTTGGTGGGATGTGGATTAACCTTACGTAAAACAGATAAAATACACTTAGATAATGAGATTCTATTTACTGGTTTTTGTTCTTGGATGTATTGCTTGTGGTCAGGAAAACAACTTGCCTCCGGCAGATAAAGATAACGGCGGATTGTTTCTTCCCGGCGGATTTGAAGCGTTGGTAGTTGTTGACAGCATCGGTCATGCGCGCCACCTGGCGGTAAATGACAACGGCGATATTTATGTCAAGCTCACGTTCAACGATAAGATGGACGGATCGGGCGGCACTGTTGGCCTTCGCGACCTCAACGATGACGGCAAAGCAGATTCGGTTGTATATTTTGGCGATTATAAAGACGAAGGCGGCTCCGCTGTGGGCATGACCATTCATAACGGGTACCTGTACACGAGCACCGTGCGTCAGGTGCTCCGGACGAAGCTGACACCCGGTAAGCTCATCCCGGAAAATAAAACCGAGGTGATGATCACCGACCTCGATTCGAATGTTACCCATAACTGGCACACCACCAAGCCCGTTGCGTTCGATAACAAAGGATACATGTACGTGCCTTTCGGGTCGCCCTCCGATGCGGGCCAGGATATAACGCAGTTTGGACCGGTGGGCATCCCCGGCGGCAAGGGTCTTGATCCGGCGCCCGAGTTGGAAAAACACGCGGGCATTTGGCGGTTTCGCGCAGATAAAACAAATCAAACCCAGGACGACGGTGAGAAAGTCGCCTCGGGCATTAGGAGCGTGGTGGGCATGCAGTGGAACCCGCGCGATGAAAATGTTTACGCCGTTGTGAACGGTATCGATAATTTTCACACCATCTATCCAAAACTGTATTCTTCATGGCAGGCAGCCGTACTTCCGGCAGAAACACTGATCCGCGTAAAAGAGGGAGTCAATTATGGTTGGCCATACGCATATTACGACCAGATGCAAAAGAAAAACCTGTTGCAGCCGGGCTATGGCGGCGATGGCAAAACAGTGGGCAGGGCCAGCGAGTTTGATACACCCGTTATCGGCTTTCCCGGTCACTGGGCACCTATGGATGTGTTGTTTTATAATGGCGACCAATTTCCTGAGCGATACAAAGAGGGAGCGTTTGTGGCGTTCCATGGATCGACAGACCGGTCGCCTTACCCGCAGGCAGGCTTCATCGTGTGTTTCATTCCGTTCAAAAATGGCGAAGCAACAGGAGAGATAGAAGTTTTTGCAGATGGGTTCACACAAACAGATACAGTGGTTAACACTAACGATGCGCGTTTTCGCCCAATGGGCCTTGCTACCGGTCCCGATGGCTCGCTGTATATTTCCGAGTCGAACATTGGCAGGATATGGCGGGTGATGTACAAAGGCGACAGGAATAACTTTGGCGCAGAACAGTTGGCCGGCATGAAACAGAGAGAATCACGGACATACATAAAAACGCCGGATGAAGTTGCAGACAACCTGAACACCGGCGACAGGCTTGAAGGAAGCATTTTGTACAAAACATATTGCGCAAATTGTCACCAGGGAAACGGAAAGGGAGACAATAATCGCTTTCCTCCGCTGGACAGTTCCGAATATGTTATGGGCGATAAAAACCTGTTGATCAGCATTATTTTGAATGGCATGCAGGGAGAGATCAGGGTGAAAGGAAAAACTTACAATGGGCTGATGCCCGCTCACGACAACATCCTGGACGACCATGCAATAGCATCCATAACCACTTACATCCGCAGCCGTTTTGGAAAGCAAAAAGACATTGTCACCACTCACGATGTTAAAGCGATAAGAGACAAAAAATAGTCTCGGTATTTATGATTTTGTGCTGCCGCCACGTACGGTAACCCGCAGCAGCAATGGGCGAATACTTTGCTCTTTTTAAGATATATTTGCCCATATGTCAAACCGTACAATCATATTGTCAATCATTGTATTGCTGGCATCATTCGCATCTTTTGATTCGGTGTTTGCCGGCAACGCCGGCCCGCGGCAGGCCAAAGTTTCGGCGCCCCGTCAAATTGCGCTCTGCACTTCTCCGGATCAACATTTTTCTATGCCGCTGTGGCTCATTGTCAAAAATGAAAGGCCGGCGGTGGATTTCAGGTTGTCAAATGGCAATGCGGATTTTTATACAAAACAAGGCACGCAGGTTCGCGCAGGTTCGGATGCTTATGTGAATTATTCGATAATTAAAGACAGCCGCCTGCGCCAAAAGCATCTTTTGCACAATTATCCTTCACACAATTTCTGGTAGGACCGCATATCCGTACATGTGTTGAACATTAACGCTCGCTCGGGAAACGTCCCGTTTGATTTGTCGTATTGACAGAATTACCCCAGGCCTTATTTGTAAGCTTGTCCGAACAATTGAACAAATTTCTTTTGCATGATCCATTTGCCCAACCTGATAGCAGATCTTGCACTTATTCTTGGCGCCGCGGCCATCATCACCCTTTTATTCAAGTGGCTGAAGCAACCGCTGGTGCTTGGTTACATTGTTGCCGGTATCCTGGTGAGTCCGAATTTCACTTTCTTCCCCACCGTTATAGAGGTTCAAAACGTGAACGTGTGGGCGGAGATCGGCGTTATTTTTCTTTTGTTCAGCCTTGGCCTTGAGTTCAGTTTTAAAAAGCTGGCCGAAGTGGGAGGATCGGCCTCCATATCGGCATTCGTGGAGGCAGTAGGTATGATAGCGCTTGGCTATGGCACGGGCAGGTTGCTGGGATGGCCCGACATGGACAGTATTTTTCTTGGCGCTGCTCTTGCCGTTTCCTCAACTACCATCATCATCAAGGCAATAGAAGAACTTGGCCTCAAAAAGAAAAAATTTGCCACGCTGGTCTTCGGTATCCTTATCGTTGAAGACCTCATCACCATCGCCTTGCTCGTACTGCTTACAACGCTGTCGGTAAGCAGGCAGTTTGATGGCGCCGACATGATGTTTTCTGTATTGAAACTGGTGTTTTTTCTCATCCTGTGGTTCGTTACCGGAATTTTCTTCATTCCCACAATGCTGAAAAGGGCCCGCGCACTGCTGAACGACGAAACACTGCTGGTGGTGTCCATTTCCATGTGCCTGCTGATGGTGTACCTCGCGGCCAAAGCCGGCTTCTCGCCTGCGCTCGGCGCTTTTGTAATGGGTTCCCTTCTCGCAGAAACCTCGCAGTCGGAAAAAATAGAGCATTTGGTGAAACCTGTAAAGGACCTCTTCGGCGCAATATTCTTTGTTTCCGTGGGAATGCTCATCGATCTCAAAATGATCGGCGAATATGCATTACCGATACTGTTGATCACTTTCGTGTGTATCGTAGGTAAAATTATTACGACCGGCACCGGCGCGATGTTATCGGGCAATTCTCTTAAGGTGTCTCTGCAAACGGGGATGAGCCTTGCGCAGATTGGTGAGTTTTCTTTTATCATTGCCGCACTGGGGCTGTCGGAAAAAGCAACGAGCGCCTTTTTCTATCCTATTATTATCGCGGTATCCGGTATCACTACGTTTACCACACCGTATCTTACCAGGTCGAGCGATGCGTTGTACAAATGGATCGACAAACGGCTGCCCGAAAAATTGAAGCAGTCGCTGTTGCGTTACAGCGCCGAAGCCACGACCATCAGCGCTGCAAGCGACTGGCAGCAGGTACTCAAGTCTTTCTTGCTGAATATCGTCGTCTTTTCAGTACTGCTGGGCGCGATTATTTACATTTCGGTAATGTATGCGCTTCCCTGGGTGCAATCGTTTATTGAAGGAAGCTTCAGCGCCGTGCTGAGTACATTCTTCGCACTCATCGTTATGGCCCCACTCTTCTGGGGGCTCGCCGTACGCAATGAACAGACAGAAGCTTTTGCGAGGATATTCGCGCAGCAAAAATATCGTGGGCCGATCTGGCTGATGAGGGGAATTAAAATAGCGCTCTGTATCTTTTTTATCATCTTTCTTGTCGACCGCATTTTCTCCATCTCCGTAGCACTGTATGCAGCGATACTCATGATCAGTTTCTTTATTCTTTTCAGGAAGAAACTGAAGATTTTGTACGACAGGATGGAAACCCGCTTTATACGCAACCTTAATGACAGGGAATTGCAACAGGAGATTCAATTGCTCGAGCAGCAAAAGGGAAACAGAAACGAGGCTCTCGCTCCCTGGGATGCGCATATGACCACCTTCGACGTTGAACCGGAGGCAACGTTTATAGGCAAAACGCTTGCCGACCTTCGTTGGCGCGAACAGATCGGCGTGAACATCGCCATGATCAAAAGAGGCCGGATCACCATTATCGGGCCGTCGGGCCTTGATTGCGTTTTTCCGCGCGACAAGCTGTTCGTGATCTGTACAGAGACCCAGGAGAAAAAGATGAATGTTATTTTTCGTACCAGGAACACCATCGGGCCCGACGACGCCGAATAAGTGTCGCTGGAGAAAATTACCATAAAAAAAAAAAAGCCATTAATCTACAAGACCATAAGAGAATCCGGTATCCGCAGCATGACAAACGGGTTGATCGTAGGCATCGAGAGGGAAGGGCAGCGTATTCTCAATCCTGAATCATCCATGGCGTTTCAGGAAGGCGATGTTGTATGGATCGTGGGCGACAAGAATCGCTTGCCGTCCTTGCAAAAGATGTCGAGAACAGATGTTGAATCAATCCCCGGTGCATGACCGGATTTGTATAGCTTTGTCGCTTATACCTTCCAGTAATGAAATATTTGTTTGCCGTGGCCGGCTTATTTGCTGCCACATTACTTTTTGGCCAGCCATCAACGCATTCCTACGCAGTGGATCCTGCCAGTAAGGAACATGCCGGCGTTCCCAAAGGCGAGCTGATTAAATTCACGTTCGACAGGTCGAAAATCTTTCCGGGCACAACGCGCGAATGTTGGGTGTATGTTCCCGCGCAGTATGATCCGCAGCAACCGGCCTGCGTGTACATCAACCAGGACCGTATTCAGTGGAACGCGCCTACCGTGTTCGACAATCTCATCAACAACAGGGAGATGCCGGTGACAATTGGTGTTTTCGTGACGCCCGGGAAGGTTTTGCATGCCAATGCAAACGCCCAGGACCGCTTCAACCGCAGCTTTGAATATGACGGCCTTGGCGATGCGTATGCCCGCTTTTTGCTCACCGAATTACTTCCTGAGGTGGAAACAAAAAAAACGAAGAACGGCAGGGCCATACATCTTTCAAAAAAGGGTAACGACCGTGCCATCGGCGGATCCAGCAGTGGGGCCGTTTGCGCCTTTACGGCAGCATGGGAGCACCCCGAAGAATTTTCAAGGGTATTCAGCGCCATCGGCACATATACCGGGTTGCGGGGCGCCGACAGGTACCCAATTCTTGTTCGCAAGTATGAGCCCAAACCCATCCGCATTTTTTTGCAGGACGGTAAAAATGATCTGAACATATATGCGGGCGATTGGTGGAAGGCCAACGAAATGATGGTCCGCGCATTAACGTTTTCCGGCTACGAAGTAAACCATGTTTGGGGCGAAGATGGCCATAATGGCAAACACGGAACGTCCATCTTTCCGGATGCCATGCGCTGGTTGTGGAATGGCTGGCCCGAACCCGTAAAAAAAGGAAGTTCGAAAAACAGGTACCTGGCCGATCTGCTTATTGAAGGAGAAGACTGGGAACTGGTTGGGGAGGGATATCAGTTTACTGAAGGTACCGGTGGTAACGCGGAAGGCGACCTGTATTTCCAGGATGTTCCGCGATCGAGAACATACAAGGTGGGGGCGGGTGGCCGGCCGGAACTGGTAAATGAAGATGCCAGGAAAGCCAGCGGCACCAGCTTTGGTCCCGACGGAAATTATTACACCGCAGCAGGAGGCACCCAACAGGTATTGCGTTACGATAAGCAGGGCAGGGTTGCCGTTGTGGCCGACAGTGTTGCCGGAAACGATATCACGGTGGCGAGTAATGGTAACATATATGTCACGGCACCCAATGGTACAAATGCCGGCAAACTCATCCTCGTTCGTCCCAATGGAGAAAAGCTCGTGGCGGATGAAGGACTGAAATTTCCGAACGGTGTTGCGCTGTCACCCGATCAAACGCAGTTATATGCCACCGAATCGGCCACGCATTGGGTGTGGGTGTATTCGATAGATGCCGATGGCACGCTCAAAAATAAACAGCGCTTTGGCTGGCTGCATGTTCCTGATACGCAGGAGAATGCCTGGCCAGATGGTTTAAAATGTGACACTGCCGGCAGGATATACGTTGCCACGCGAATAGGCATCCAGGTTATGGATCCCCTGGGACGGGTGAACGCTATTTTGCCCGTGCCGCCATCCAATTCTCAAAGTTCAAATGTGTATTTTGCGGGGCCCGCGCTGAACATTTTATACGTGACGGCAGGAGATAAAGTTTTCAGGAGAAAACTGAAAACGAAAGGATGTCATTCTTTCGGGCGGCCAATGCGCCCGGCAACACCAGGGTTATAGTGTGGAAATATATTGTGTAAGCTGAAGCAGATCCTTTTCGTTGTTAAAATTCGTCTTATTTGATTTGATGTAATTTTTAATGCGCGCCGCGTTTTTTCCGTGGCGGCGCAATATACTGGATTTGCTCGCTGGCAACAGCTCGTTGTCATTTCCGTCTATGTAGAAATTAGTTTCCTTGCTTAGCAGCAATTTCTCGTTGGCCTGCAACTGGTAAGAATTCATCCAGGTATAAACCTGGTTCAGCGATTCAACACCGCCGGAAGTGTTGGCCACACCCAATGCGCCCACCTGCCTGACATCTGCTATCCTGACTGTTGCCTGCCTGTACAGTTTGACTTTGCTCTCGGGATTGATGGATTGAACGCACTGCGGACGGTAAAAAAAGAGGTCATCGCCTATCCTGATTAAATTTACCGTTGATTCGTTAGCAATGACGAGTGTGTCATTTTTTTCATTGATGAACTGAACTGTGGCCAGTACCTTGTTGTAATTCAAAGGCGCCCGGATGAGCCGCCCGTCTTTCAGGTCCACAAGGCCTTCTTTAAAGGAAGGGTACAGGTACATTTCTTTTGTGAAATTTTCCCAAAGACTGCTGCCTCCGTTGATATAAACCCTGTCGCGATGCGTTTGCCCGAATGAAAAGGGGCTGATCGTCAGGAGGAAGAAGAGTAATATCAACAAGGCAGTTTTCTGCTGCATAATCTAAAGTACTTAAAGTCGCGGAGCTTTCAAACTGAACCCTGTGTATCGTTTCCGAACATCGCAGTTATGGTACTGATCGCGTTGCTTACGT
>CBIGXK010000152.1:0-8723 GCA_966193805.1 uncultured bacterium
ACTTTCTCTCCCGGGCGGTAGATGTCGCGCTCCGCATAAATGAATGCATCGAGCGCGGAGGAATTGATTCGCTTTCCCCCGGTTTCATATCGCGACATGTTCACGCGGGTGTCGTTAAAAGGGAGATAGTTGAAATCCGATTCAGTTTTAGCGATCACCATGGCGGGCCGGAAACCAGCAAATTCTTTGCGCGTATAGGCAATGTCGGCAACGCCATCTCCATTGGTCACTCCCATTCCCAGCACCTGGTTATTCTTACCGTATGCAACGATATTCACTCCTGTAACAGGATCTGCTTTTTTTATCGAGTTGACGAATACAAACAACCGGTCGCGCCCTTCTTTCGCGATGAGCCCGAGATCCGAAACTGAAATAAATCTGCTGTCGCTTACCCAGTAATTTTTGGCGGACCTCACCTTAATGTGATAGATGCCCTTAAAATTCGGGAGCCTGTCTTCCACATTAAACGTGAAGAGCCGGCTGTTGCCCATTTTCGGCAGTGAGCGCGTATCCAGTTCTTTTTCATAAATCACATCGCCTGCGGTAAGGCTGTTGCCGTAATAATCGTCGTAATAAAAGTCGTCGTCTTCATCGCCCGAGCGTTTGTCCACGGGATTGTAGCCATATGTACGCGCATGCAGTAAATTGCTCTCGTATATTTTGGAAATAATCACTTTGACGCGCGGTACGTTCACGATCTTCATTTCAATCATGCGGTTGCCCTGGCTCGACAAATAAACACTTTTATTGGTGGCAAACCTTACCGATGGCTGCAGTTCGCCGAACGCAATATTATTGTCGTACTGTTCGTGCAAAACGCCGCCTATGCGGCCGCGAATTCCTTTTTTTAAGGTAAGCAGATAGGTTTTTTCTGCATTGAACTGTTCGCTTTTGAGGGCAAACCCTTCATCAGTCGGCTCTACACTGTATTTCACAGATGGGTCTATGGTGATCAAAGAAGTCAGGCCATTGACGTCTACCGGCTGGCTCGTTTGAATATTCACGGTACCCGACAATCCATCATGTTCGGCGGAAATGTCATTGACCACAAGGTTAAATGGGGAGGGCACATTGGCATTGGCAGCAATTTCTTCTGCAGTCGCATTTTTCCCTCCTTTTGGAAGAACGCCTTTGTCAATTCGGATGTTTAGTTCCAGATCTTCGTCTTTTGGTTGTATGCCTGTAAGGTTCAGCGACAGCCTGCTGTCGTCCGACAGCGTAACGGTTCTGAACGTAACGGGTTTGCCATCAAGTTCCAGTCGAATATGATCATTCAATTGTGAAGGCGAAACGGGATAATTGAAATACATGTCGAGCCGCGGAACCGCTGCTTTCGATTGCCCGTCTTCCAACACCCACGATGCATGTACATCCTCCAACCGCAATGCGGGAGTCGAAAAACTGAGGTCGCCACCATCTATCCGGTTGAATTTTGTATTTTCTATTATGTCGTCGGTCAGCTCTGCCCGAAAAGTTGTTGCGGGCGGCAGCGGGCGGGAAGGAGAAAATACCAGTTGGTCGGGTTGTTCCCACCGGAACCGGCCCGGAATTGCCGGAACGAACCGAACATATTGACTGGAGTCCCATTCGTTCAGCACAGAATCGGCGGCAAGGGCATTGCTGAAGCGGAACACCAGGTTACCGAGCCGGGGAACTTCACCTTTTGCGTTGGTATAGTCGAGCTCAACGGCGTTGCGGTTACACGAAACCATTAGCAAAACGAGGAATGCGGTAAGGAACAGGCGCATAGAAAATGATTAAATTACAATCGTATTCAGAATACAATGATAAAAGTATTGTTGCTATCGGCCCTCATCACACTGCTGTTGTTTTTCACACTCGACAGGCTTTTTCCGCTGCCCGATACTGTTGAATACTCCACGATCATCACTGATAAAAACGGTGAAATGATCCATGCTTACCTCACTTCTGAAGATAAATGGCGCATGAAAACTACGCTCGGTGATATTTCAACTTAACTCAGGCGCATCATCAATCAAAAAGAAGATAAATTTTTTTATAGTCATCCTGGATTTAACCCGTTTGCCATCGCGAGAGCGGCGATCAGCAACCTGCTTCACTTGCGAAGGACCTCCGGCGCATCAACGATCACGATGCAGGTGGCACGCGCACTCGAAAGGAGGCCCAGAACTTACACCAACAAGTTAATAGAAATTTTTCGCGCCTGGCAGCTTGAAAAAAAATATACCAAGAATGAGATCCTTCAGCTTTACTGCAACCTCCTGCCCTACGGTGGCAACATCGAGGGCGTAAAAGCCGCCGCCCTGCTGTATTTCAAAAAAGACCCCGATCACCTTTCTCTCGCCGAGATCACCGCATTGAGCATTGTGCCGAACCGGCCCTCATCACTCGTTCCGGGTAAGAACAACGCGGCGATCGCGAAAGAGAGAAACAAGTGGCTGAAACGTTTCGCCCGCGAAAAAATATTCACGGAGCAACAGATCAGCGACGCACTTGCCGAGCCGCTGACGGCATCGCGCGGCAGTGTGCCCAAAATGGCCCGGCACCTTTCGCGGCGGTTGCAAAAAAGGAAGGTTCCCCTTGTGCATGCGTCGATCGATATGAATGTGCAAACGAAAACCGAAAAGATCGTCCGCGATTATACCAGGCAATTGCTGGTGAAAAACATTCATAACGCATCGGTAGTGATCATCGACAACAAAACCCATAAGGTGATCGCCTATGTAGGATCGGCAAACTTCTACGATACGATTGACGGCGGACAGGTGGATGGCGCCGATGCGATTCGCCAGCCCGGCAGCACCCTCAAGCCATTGCTGTATGCCCTGAGCATCGACAACGGAATGCTCACGCCGAAATCGGTCATTACCGACGTAAATGTGAACTATAACGGGTATGCACCCGAGAATTATAATAAAACTTTCAATGGTTATGTGACGATGGAATACGCCCTGGAACATTCGCTGAATGTGCCCGCAGTGAAAACATTAAATATCCTGGGTAAGGATAATTTGATCGACGCACTCGCAAAATGCGACTTCATGCAAATAAAAAAAGACCAAAAAAAGCTGGGCCTGTCGATGATACTGGGCGGATGCGGCGCCTCACTCGTCGAACTGGCCGGTCTTTATTCATGCTTCGCCAACAAGGGAATGTACTTCAGGCCCTCGTTCACCACCGGCGAACAGGCTCCGCGAGGGCTCAGTATCTTTAGCGAAGCCGCATCGTTCATGGTCAATGAAACGCTTTCAAAAATCAACAGGCCCGATTTTCCGCTTAACTGGCAAAGCACGGAGCACATGCCGAAGATCGCCTGGAAAACCGGCACCTCATACGGCCGACGCGATGCCTGGAGCGTCGGTTACAACCAAAAATTTACAGTGGCCGTTTGGGCAGGCAATTTTTCGGGAGTAGGTGTACCCGTGCTTAGCGGCGCGGAGATCGCCACGCCCCTTTTATTCAGAATTTTCAACACGATTGATTATGACAGCGACCGCCAATGGTTTTCGCAACCTGAACGATGCGACATCCGGATGGTTTGTTCAGAAACCGGCATGCCACCCGCACCATTTTGCCGTCATCTTGTAACGGATTATTTTATCCCGATGATCTCGCCCGGGAAGGTGTGCGACAACATGCAGGAAATAATGATTTCGGCCGATGAAAAAGTGAGCTACTGCATGACCTGTGCGCCGCCAACGGGTTATAAAAAGAAATTATTCCCGGTAATATCCGCCGAAATGCAACTGTATTACGATGAACAGGGCATCGCCTATGGAAAAATTCCTCCGCACAACCCGGATTGTGAACGCCTGTTCAAAAAAGGCGAACCGATGATCATCTCTCCTTCGGCAGGATTCGAATACCTCATCAGCAAAAGTGATCCCGAACCGCTGCAACTTCAATGCAGGGCGGGTAATGATGTAAACAGGGTTTACTGGTATATCGACAACCGCTTTTTCAAAACCAGCGACGTCCACACCGCTGCTTATTTCATGCCGGGCGAAGGCCCCGTTAAAATATCGTGCACCGACGACAAGGGAAGGAACAGGGATATTTGGATCAGGGTGAGGTATGTGGATCTTTAGGCGAACATGTTCCCGGCCAACGTTCTCCGTGAACCATTTTCCCTTTTTCTTACCTTCGCACCACCATGACGGAAAAGATCTTAATTCTCGACTTCGGCAGCCAGTACACTCAATTGATAGCCAGGGCCGTACGGGAAGCGAATGTGTTTTGCGAAATCGTCCCCTTCCATCATAAAATCGAATTCGACGGGTCGCTCAAAGGCATTATACTTTCAGGCTCTCCTTTTTCCGTCAACGAACCCAATGCGCCCGATGTGGATGTGCAGGCAATGCAACAGCAACTGCCGGTTCTCGGCATCTGTTACGGCGCCCAGCTTACCGCAAAAAAGTATGGCGGGCAGGTGGAAAAAAGCAACAAACGGGAGTACGGCCGCGCGCTCATGCACAAAAAACAGGACGACGTATTGCTGAAGGATGTGATGGACCTGTCGCAGGTATGGATGAGCCACAGCGATTCGATTTTGCAGATGCCGCAGGGATTTGAAGTGCTCGCCACCACCGAAGACATTCCCTATGCCGCGTTCAAAACTAACGGTGCCGGATATCCGCTGTATGGCGTGCAGTTCCATCCCGAAGTGTATCACTCGATAGAAGGCAAAAAGGTGCTAAAGAACTTTTTGGTGAACATCTGTGGCTGCAAACAGGATTGGACACCGGCTCACTTCATCACCGATACCGTCAACCAACTGCAAAAAACCATCGGCAACCGCAAAGTGATCATGGCACTCAGCGGCGGGGTTGATTCTACGGTGGCGGCAACGTTGATCCACAGGGCCATCGGCGACCGGCTCTCCGGCATTTTTGTGGATAACGGCGTTTTAAGAAAAGATGAATTTGACGAGGTGCTGGGCACTTACAATCAAATCGGGTTGAACGTACGGGGCGTAGATGCCAAAGAAGTATTTTACCGTGAGCTGAAAGGCAAAACCGATCCCGAGGCCAAACGCAAAACAATAGGCCGCCTCTTCATCGATATCTTCCAGGAAGAAGCAAAAAAGGTTGAGGGTATCGAATTGCTCGGCCAGGGCACCATTTATCCGGACGTGATCGAAAGCGTTTCTGTACATGGTCCTTCTGTCACCATCAAATCGCACCACAATGTTGGCGGACTTCCCGATATTATGCACCTCGGCCTTGTTGAACCCCTTCGGTTTCTTTTTAAGGACGAGGTGAGGAAAGTGGGGCACGAACTCGGCATACCCGACGAACTGCTGCAACGCCACCCCTTTCCCGGCCCGGGCCTGGCGATACGCATCTTAGGTGAAATAACGCCCGAGAAAGTTGCGCTGCTGCAGGAAGCCGACCACCGGTACACCCGGGGATTGAAGGAACATAAATTGTATGCACAGGTATGGCAGGCCGGAGCGATCCTCCTGCCGGTGAAAAGTGTTGGGGTGATGGGCGATGAACGCACCTATGAATTTACAGTGGCGCTGCGTGCAGTTACTTCTGTCGATGGAATGACGGCAGACTGGGCACATCTTCCTTATGAATTTCTTTCGTTTATCTCAAATGATATTATCAATAATGTTAAAGGAATTAACAGAGTGGTGTATGACATCAGCTCCAAACCTCCTGCAACTATTGAATGGGAGTAAACGTCTCGTTTAAAATATGTCATGAATGAAATTAAAGCGGTGTAGTTTAATTGTTCTCACCTTCTTGTTGACGGGTCCAGTTTTTTCGCAGACTCCTTCCGGCGAGAGGCACCAGATTGCCATCTTTACTCCGCTGTATCTCGATTCTGCTTTTGATGATACATCCGGTTACCGGTACAATATGGACTTTCCAAAATTCATCAATGCCGGTCTTGAATTCTATGAAGGCGCACAAATGGCGATCGATTCACTCAACAAGGAAGGCATTCCGCTCGACGTTTTTGTTTACGACACCAAATCCGATTCAAGCTCAATACAGGCAGTTATCACCAAAGCTGAATTCGACAACATTGACCTCATGATCGGGCAGGTGAGCGGCAGTGAAGCACGACTTCTCGCGAACACCGCGGCAACAAAAAATATTCCGTTTATCAATGCCACCTATCCCAACGACGCAGGCGTTTCCAATAATCCCAATTACATCATTTTGAATTCGACACTGGAAACACATTTCCGTGCGATGTACAAATATCTTCAGAAGAATTATGCCCTTTATCCACTCGTGTATTTCAGAAAAAAGGGTACGCAGGAAGACCGGCTGAAGGGTTATTTTGATGAGATATCGAGAACCACGGCTTCTGTTCCGCTTAAAATTAAATTCGTAACATTGGATGATAATTTCACTGTAGAAGATATTAAAGCAAACCTGAAGGACAACAGGACAAACGTATGCATCGCGGGCAGCCTCGACGTAAATTTTGGTATGCGGCTCGCCGCCGATCTCTCAACACTGTACAACGACGCACGTTCGATCTTGTTCGCCATGCCAACCTGGTGGGACGTTACCGATTTTACCAAACCGGAATACAAGGACATACAGGTGATTTATACAACACCGTTCTATATATCGCCAACAAATAACCTGGGCCTGAAAATAGAAAATAATTTCAAGGCGAGATTTTATTCCAGGCCCACTGATATGTTCTTCCGTGGTTATGAAACCGTTTTTCATTTTGCACACCTGCTTCACCTCAACGGCGAGACCATAGGTTCGGCATTAGCCGATAAACAGTTCACCGTGTTGAATGAATTCGACATTCAACCTGTTCTTGATCCCAAAACCCACACGCTCGATTACTTCGAAAACAAAAAGATCTATTTCATCAAAAAAATAAATGGCGCCGTTACGGCTGTATTTTAAGCGAAGAAGAATAAGGGAATAGTAATTGCAATGCTACCTTAGCAACTATTCTTTTCGTTTGCCTATTGCACATGCCACTTATCGACTTCACAGAAAAAGGTCTTTACTGCGCAGCAGGAAATTTCTACATCGATCCCTGGCAACCGGTGGAAAGAGCCGTTATTACGCACGGCCACAGCGACCACGCACGGCCGGGGAACAAATATTACCTGTGCCATCATTTTACAAAGCCCATTCTTCAGTTACGGCTCGGCGATAATAACTACCAAACCGTCGGCTGGAACGAACGTTTATATTTCAACGGCGTTACGGTAACGCTTTACCCGGCCGGCCATATCATCGGCTCGTCACAGGTTAAGGTGGAGCATAACGGTGAAGTGTGGGTGGTAAGCGGCGATTACAAAGTAGAAGATGACGGCATCAGCGGCTCATTCGAGTCCATAAAGTGCAACGTATTTATTACGGAATCCACCTTCGGGCTTCCCATCTACCGCTGGAAACCGCAGATCCAAATATTTAACGGTATTGAGCAATGGATACGCGACAATGAGGCGGCGGGAAAAATATCTGTTTTGATCGCGTATTCGCTGGGCAAGGCGCAAAGGGTTTTACAGGCGGTGAAAAATGTAACCGGTAATATTTTTGCGCACGGCGCCATTTACAACATGCACCAGGCGTTGCTCGAAGCTAAAATATTACCCGAAGGCACGCTGCCACCAATCAAAAGAGTAATGCCCGAAATGCCGAAAGACACTTTCAAAGGATCGGTGGTGATTGCGCCGCCTTCGGCAGAATCCTCTCCCTGGATGCGAAAATTCAATCCATACAGCCTCGGCATTTGCAGCGGATGGATGCAGGTGCGCGGCAACCAGCGCCGCAAAAATGCCGATGCCGGATTCGCGCTCAGCGACCACTGCGACTGGAACGGTTTGCTCGCTGCCGTTGAAACCACAGGTGCCCAAAAAGTATATGTTACACATGGTTTCCAATCGGTCTTCAGCCGGTACCTGAATGAAGCCGGCATTGAGGCCGCCGAAGTGAAAACAGAATTTGGCAATGAAGATGAAGAGGCAACCCAGGAACTTACAAACGATACTGCCGACCAGGTAGCAACAGATGAATGAATTAACGCAAATACAAAAAGCTGGTCAGGAAGAGAAAGCAGGCGGCATGCGCTTGTTTGCGGAGCTGGTATATCACCTGGGAACGCATACGAAAACGAATGATAAGCTGGATGCGCTTATTCAATATTTTTCCGTTGCGAATGGAAAAGATAAGGTGTGGATGATTGCGCTGTTCAGCGGCCGCAGGCCGAGACGCACGATCAGCCCGGCTAAATTGCAGGAATGGTGCTCGGAACTTGTGGGCTTGCCGCTGTGGCTCTTTGCGGAAAGCTATCACACCGTCGGCGATTTGTCGGAGACGATTGCCCTGCTTATTCCCGACAACGAAGAAGCGCTGCGCGATGCGGCATCAAAATCGCTTTCGTGGTATATCGAAAAATTTTTGGAGCTGGAGAAGTCTGCCGAAGAAGACAAAAAATCTTTTATCATACAATCATGGAAGGAGCTGAACAGCAGGGAAAGGTTCGTTTTCAACAAATTATTGTCGAGCACCTTCCGGGTGGGTGTGTCGCAAAGTATGATGGTCAATGCACTGGCGAAACTAGTAAAACTCGACGCAAGCGTTATCGCACATCGCATCAGCGGCAAGTGGGATCCCGCAACAACAGGATTTGAAGAGTTGCTGAATGAACAGTCGTCGATCATTGACCATTCAAAACCATATCCCTTTTATTTGGCATATGCGCTTGAAGACGGACCAGCATCGCTCGGAGATCCTGCGGAGTGGCAG
>CBIGXK010000153.1:0-8637 GCA_966193805.1 uncultured bacterium
ATCTGTTTGCGCGGGAACACCGGAAGGAATTTCTGTTTGGAGCATGCGCGGTGCCCGACCTGCCTGACGCGCTATTTGAAATTGAAAAGTATTTAAAACTTGGAGCGGTGGTGATCGGCGAGCTGAAGTTTGGCGTGGAATGCGATTCGGCCGGGATGCAAAAAATTTACCAATTGGCGCAATCCTACAATGTTCCGGTGCTGATCCATTGGCAGCATAAAATGTACAATTATGGATTTGAGCGGTTCTATAAAATGCTGGAGAAATATCCGAAAGTGAACTTTATCGGGCATGCGCAAACGTGGTGGGCCAACATCGACAAAAATCACACGGATCAATCGGTTCTCTACCCAAAAGGCCCGGTTACTGCGGGCGGGATCACTGACCGCTATCTAAGTGATTACGCCAATATGTATGGCGATCTCTCTGCCGGATCGGGGTTGAATGCGCTGAAGCGTGATGAAGAACATGCAAAGCAATTCCTGGACAGGCACCAGGATAAGCTGGTTTATGGCAGTGATTGCGAGGATCCGCATGGTCAGGCTGCCAACGGTTGTACGGGCGCGCTTGATATTGCTGAAATTCGCAAATTGTCGCCGTCAAAGAGAGTAGAACGTAAGTTGTTGTATGAAAATGCAAAAAAATTATTTCGCCTTTAGCAAATATCAGATGGTGCTAGCCTCCATTGAGCGGGTTGGGCGAAATTTTAAAGTAAACAGTTAATTTATGGTGATCAAAGTTCAAAAAAAGTTATTTCCGGAAACCGTGAGGAATGTTCATTTGCTTGCTCTTTTTGCGTTTTTATTTTCTTCCTGCGGTAATGAGTCCCGCTATTCCGGCCCTCTTTCTCCGGAAGAGTCGATGAAAACGTTTCAGTTTGCCGGCGACTTCAAGGCTGAAATTTTTGCCGCAGAGCCATATGTGATCGACCCCGTATCTATGGAATTTGATGAGCAGGGTAATGCGTACGTTGTCGGAATGTTGGATGCTTACAAACCCGATTCCGCCAAAGGAAAAGGATCGATTGTGATGTTAAAGGACCGGGATGCCGATGGGCGCGCGGATACTTCAATTGTGTTTGCGGCTCATTTGAGAGAGGCTTCCAGCATTTTACCGTGGCAAGGCGGATTGCTGATAGCCGCTGCGCCTAACATCATGTTTTATAAAGATACCACCGGCGATGGGCAGGCCGATGTAAAGGAAATACTGTTTACTGGTTTTTTCAATAAGAATGAGGAAGCACAAATATCCAACCTGCGTTTTGGCGTGGATAACTGGATTTATGCGAACAATAATGGCCAGGCAGGAGAAGTGAGTTTTACCAGGATGCCCAACGCGCCAAAGGTTCACATGCAGGGTTCAGATTTCCGGTTTCGTCTCGACAGGAACCAGTTTGAAGCGACAACGGGCCGCGGCCAGTATGGCTTGGCAATTGATGATTGGGGGCACCGGTTCGTTACGCAAAATTCTCTTCATATTCAACAGGTGGTTATTCCGGGGCATTACCTTGAGCGCAATCCTTTCCTGCCCGCATCTTTAAGATCGGCAATGGTAAATATTTCGGATCATGATCCGCTGATGTATCAATTGACACCGGCTCCCTACTGGCGCGCCGAACGTACAAAGCAAAGGAACAAGAGGTTCCAGGAGAATAATTTGAAGCAGGTGGAATATGAAAAGGATCATTTTACCGCCGCTTCCGGCGGCACTTTTTATGGTGGTGATGCACTGCCAGAAGAATTTTATGGTAACATTTTTACCGGCGACGTTTCCGGCAATCTGGTTCATAGAGATATTCTCTCACGTTCGGACACTGCTCCTTACTTTGTTGCCAGGCGTCCGGACGCGGAAAAAAATAAAGAGTTCATGGCCTCTACCGATTCGTGGGTTCGTCCCACGAGTTTTACGGTTGGCCCCGATGGAAATCTTTATGTAATAGATATGTACCGGCAGCACATTGAAACGCCGATGTCCATTCCTGAGGATCTGCAGGTGGGAATGGACTTCAATGCCGGGAACAAGTATGGAAGGATATATAGAATTGTGCCCGGTAATGCCGATGCATACAAACAGGTTCCTGTTGATTTGAGAAACGCAAAATCTTCGGACCTGGTTGAATTGCTGTCGCATAAAAATCGATGGTGGCGCCTTCAGGCCCAAAGACTGCTGCTGGAAAGGCAGGATAAGAGCGTGATCGCGGCAGTAAAAACTTTGTTCAACGAAAGTGAAGACCCAAGATTCCGGCTGCATGCGCTGTATGTTTTGGAAGGCATGAATGCTTTAGATGCCGAAATAGTAAAGAAGGCGATGAAAGACTCATCACCCGGCGTGCGCGAAAATGCTGCAATCCTTTCGGAGCGGTTTCCCGGCTGCCTCTCGCAACTAACGGGCATGGTGAACGACTCGTCGGTGAGGGTGGCTTTCCAGGCGGCATTGAGTTTAGGAGAATTTAAAGATAAAAGCGCGATTGCCGCATTGAGCGAAGTGATAGAAAAACGCGGAGAGAGCAAATGGTTCACAACCGCTGTGTTAAGTTCCGAATCGGGATCATCACCTGACCTGCTGAAGGAGTTGGTGAAAAGAGGTTCATTCTTCGACGGTGCTGCACCGGGGAAAAAAGCGTTCCTGGAAAATTTCAGCAACGTAATAGGAGGGCGCAACCAGAAAAATGAGATTGTTGCCTTCCTGGAAATTTTGTCTGGACCCGCACTGTCGAAAGCCGGCGATTATCAGGCGGCTTGTGTAAGCGGTTTGATCAGGGGCCAGGAACGAGCTGAAGGATCAGATGATGCGCTCAAGGGAAAACTTAAGACCATAGCAACTGAATCCCGCAATAATTTAGATAAGGCGCTGCAGGATTTGAAACAATTATATAAATAGGTTGCGGAGTAAGCCACCGTATCAGGGTATGGTGTGTGACAGGTGGAGTGATTGGCGATTATAAAGATTCATAACGTGCGTAAAAACGAAAACTCCAGACGTGAATTTTTAAAAAAGACCTCATTGGGAGGCTTAGGGGCGATTGTAGGGTCGGGCATGAAACCGTACCTACCTGTTGAAGCAGCGACTCGTGTTAGTGGCCGGGCTTTGTCTTTACGTCCACGTTACCATCGGTGGTATGTGGATGCTGGCGAGGAGTGGCTCGAGACCAACACAGGATATGCGACACTTGATTGGTCAATTCCTGTTTCGCAGGTGGCGCTCGTGCTGGTGGACGTGTGGCAGCGCCATTATCTCAAGGATACAGAAGCGCGGCAGGAAGCGATCATTACCCAAAACCTGGTGCCGTTGATGGCAGCATGCCGGAAAGCGGGGCTCCAAATTGTTCATGCGCCGTCCGCGCCGGTAGCAAAACAACATCCGAATTGGGTGAAACTGGTGAATGAGGGAGAAATGGTGTCGAAGCGTGATGTCTGGCCGCCTGCCTCGTTCCGGAATATGACTGGTCCCTATCAGCCGTACAGGCGGCCGAACGAGCCACGCGAAGCAGACAAAGAAAAACTTCCCGCCCTTACTTTTCACCCCAGGGCACAGCCGACAGGCGAGGAGCCTGTAGTGGCCACCGGTGAGGAACTCCATCGCTATTGCAAACAGCAGGAAATACTTTTTCTGCTGTTTGCAGGTTTCAACACCAATGCCTGCATCCTCAGCCGCGATTATGGCACAATTCAAATGAGTAACCGGGGATACGAAGTGATGCTTGTGCGGGATTGTACAACCGGGATGGAAACAAAAGAAACACAGTTGACATTGAGCCAAACCAACGGAGCCATACTATTGTTGGAAATGTTCGGACAGTATTCTGTCACTGCCGGTGAAGTGGTTGCCAGCTTGCGGGAAGTAGGTAGTTAACGTTCTTTAGGGGATGCATAAAATAAATCATGTATTAATTATATATTATTTTGAAAATAGATCGTCGAAAATTTGTGTCCCACACCGTTGCTTCAACGGCGGGAGTGGTGTTGGGAAGCCGGTTAATGGGATCTGTTGCCGGGGAAGAACGGGCGATTCAGCCATTGCCAAATAAGAACAGGAACCTGATGCAGGAAGTGATGATGTATCGAAAGATAGATTCACACGCGCATGTATATTTTTCGGGCGACAGTCCCCGGACGCAGCTCGAATTTGCCGACAGGCTGGGTATTGAAAAATTGATGATTTCGAGGCCCATGGCGCCCGGCAGTGCGGGCTTGCCCGACGAATTCAGGAAATGCAACGATTTGGTTCTTCGCGATGTTAAGCTGCATCCCGACCGGTTTATTGGTATGCTTACGCTAAACCCTACCTATAAAAGCGAATCGCTGGAAGAAATAAAAAGATGTGTTGACCAGGGAATGGTGGGCATGAAACTATATAACCATGTCAAAATAAATGATCCCTTGTTTTACCCGGTTATTGAGAAATTCATCGACCTGAAGATGGTTATTCTGATGCACACCGCGATAGGTTATGCACGAATAAAGCTGAACGCCCGCGAACCGAAAAACATATCGCTGCCCGGGGATTTTGTGGATATTGCGAAACGATATCCTGAGGCAATGTTCCAGTTTGCTCACATCGCAGGAGGAATCGATTGGGAACATGCCTGTAAAACGCTTCAGCATTCACCGAATGTGTATGTAGATGCTTCCGGCAGCAACAACGTAGCCAATATGATTGACTTTGCCATGAAATACATCGGTGAGGACAGGCTTCTTTTTGGTTGCGACAATAGCTTTTACCAGGGTGTTGGTCACATGTTTTCGGCAAAGCTGACTGACACGCAACGAAAGAAGATATTTTTTGACAATTACAATAGCATACTAAAGAAGTCACGTAGAAATGTTGATTGACAGTAACACTTATATCGGAAATTGGCCATTCAGGAAATTTGAATATAACACGCTTGATACGCTGATCGGCAGGATGGATGAATTTGGCACGGAGGCTTCTGTTGTGAGCAACCTGAACGGTATTTTTTATAAGAATACGCAGGCTGCCAACGAAGAACTGTATGATGCCATCCGTTCGAAAAAGGTTTATAGCAAACGGTTCATTCCTTTTGCTGTCATTAACCCCATCTACGGTGGCTGGCGCGAAGACTTTGAAACGTGCAGCACAAAAATGAACATGAAAGGCATTCGCCTGTACCCGAAATATCACGGATATGATCTCGACAACCCATCGTGTGTGGAACTGGTAAAAATGGCGCGGGACCGAAACCTTCCCGTGGCCTTTTCCCTTCGAATGGTTGACAGCCGGCCCAGCTCCTGGCTCGACATAGAGAAGGAGTGGTCGTTAAAAGACATTATTCCAATAATAAAATCAGTACCCGATGCAAGTTATTTAATGCTGAATGTTGCCAATAATCCTTATTTGAATGACGAGGACACTGGTCTTTTAAAACGAACAAATATTCTTATCGATACATCGGGCAGGAGTATTATTAATTTCGCTGAGCTGTTGGTAAAATACGGCAGGGATAAATTCAGTTTCGGAACCCATTCTCCCATTTTGGATTATTGTACCGGATTATTGCGAATTGAATCTTTAAGCGATAGCGAGGCCGTCGAATCAGAGAAGGAACTGTTGAGGTCCGGCAATTTGAAAAAATTTTTGAGAATATAATTGTGAAACAAGGGCTAGATAACAAGTATAAAAAATACATGATGAAACAATTATTTGACCGGCGAAAATTTATTAAGGCATCTTCTTTTGCAGGATTGGGAATAGGTATATCTGGCAGTATCTCTCCTCTTTTTAGCCAGGCCAACCTGGCACAGGGAAAAAGAATCGGCATTATCGGATTAGATACCTCTCATAGCACAGCGTACACGAAAACGCTCAATTCAGACAATGCGTCTTCCGGGTTTGGAGGATACAAAATTGTTGCTGCCTATCCCCAGGGCAGTCTTGATATTGAATCATCAGTAAAGCGTATCCCGGGATATACCGAAGAGGTGAAGAAAATGGGGGTGGAGATTGTAGAAAGCATTCCTGCATTGCTGGAAAAAGTCGACGTAGTTCTCCTGGAGACCAACGACGGGCGCCGTCATCTTGAACAGGCTTTACCGGTAATGAAAGCAGGTAAAACCCTGTTTATCGACAAGCCGATTTCCGCTTCATTAGCGGATGCGATAGCGATTTTTGAAGCGGCAAAACAATACAAAGTGCCGGTATTTTCCTCTTCTTCCACGAGGTTTATGTCCAGCGCCAGGGAAGTGGTAAATGGAAAAATAGGAAAGGTGCTGGGCGCAGATGCATACAGTCCCTGCACAATAGAAAAAACTCATCCTGATTTCTTTTGGTACGGCATACACGGGGTGGAAATATTATATACGGTGATGGGAACAGGTTGCAAAACCGTGTCCCGCACACATACCGAGGGTACGGATGTTGCCGTTGGCACCTGGACCGATGGACGCATTGGCACGTTCAGGGGCACACGCACCGGTGAACATTTGTATGGAGGAACGGCTTATGGCGAAAAGGAAAATGCTGTTTTAGGTCCGATTGAGGGATACAACCCGCTGCTGAAAGAAATCATTCGATTTTTTGAGACAGGTAATACCCCGGTTAAACCGGAAGATACGTTGGAGATATGCGCCTTCATGGAGGCGGCAGACGAGAGTAAACGTAAAAATGGCGCTCCCGTGAACATGGAGGAGATCTGGGAAAAGGCCAGAAGGGAAGCGCGAAAGAAATTAAAAACTGTGCTGTAAGACAGGATCGTTTCTAAATGGCAGGCTGGTTAAAAATGCACATCGAAAATACTTTTTGGAGACATGTTATTGATTAAACACTGCGGTTTATTGATTGCTGCACTATTGGCTCATTTGATGTTTGCCAACAAGGATAATCTTGCGATGGAGGATTCCGCCCAACCTGAACGTTCAACGGTTGAAAAAATGGCGCAGAAGCAAAAAATAGTGTTTTTAATCACGGAAGATCCGGACAATTATAAGGCGCATGAAACGGTACCGAAGTTTGCTGAAATGCTGGAAGAAAAGTACGGATATGAGGTGACGGTGTTATTGGGCAGCGGTGGTCATGGTTCTTATACGTATCCTCAGGCAGATGTTATTTCCAGGGCAGATCTGCTTGTTGTTTTTGCGAGGCGAATAGCCTTGCCCCATCAGCAAATGAAAGCATTAAAGAATTATATTGAAAGTGGAAAGCCGGTAGTAGGGATAAGGACAGCCAATCACGCCTTTACCGTCAACGGAAAAATAGAAGAAGGGTTCGAAGATTGGCCCGAATTTGTTTCGGATATACTGGGTTGCGAGAACCGCGGGTACGGGCCTGTTGAGCCGGGTACGGAAGTAACTGTTCCTCCCGATGCGGTAAGTCACCCTGTATTAAAAGATATCGCCACTCGTCAATGGCACAGCAACGGAAATGTTTACCTCGTAGCGCCATTGCTGGATCAAAAAGCCACCGTTTTATTGACGGGAAAAGTCAATGATATCGTCCAGCCCATTGCGTGGACGCGAACTGCCGGAGAGAGCAGGGTGTTCTATACTTCACTGGGCTACCCGACTGATTTTGAAACCCCGGTGTTTGTCAAATTACTTATTAACGCTATTCAATGGGCGCTTCATGGCGAGACGCGCCCTGACGACTGACACTGAAAATATTTTTTTTGACCCTATTCATTCGATAAACAATTTATAAATCACCAAAAGCATACAAGTGACTTTTAATACACTCGACTTAATCGTTATTATTCTTTTCTTTTTAAGTATGCTGATCGTAGGTATATGGTCCTATTTCCGGAGCAAGAATGCTGAAGAGTATTTTGTTGCCGGTGGACGGTTGCCCTGGTGGCTGGCTGGTATTTCGCATCATGTATCCGGTCACAGCGGTGCGGTGTTTGTTGCTTATGCGGCGGTGGCTTATACACATGGCTTTACCATGTACATGTGGTGGGCTTTTCCTGTAGGCGTTGTGATAGTTGCCTGCGCCAAAGTATTTCCGGTTTACTGGGTTCGGTTAAGAAAGAACTTTCAGATACAATCTCCGCTCGAGTATTTGAGCGTAAGGTACAATGTATCTACACAACAGATTGTGGCTTGGTCGGGCGTGCTGCTGAAGGTTTTTGATGTGGGCGCCAAATGGGCGGCCATAGGCATTCTTCTTCATGTAGTAGCAGGCATTCCATTAACCACGGGTGTTCTTGTTTCCGGTCTTGTTACTTTGATCTACGTCACTTTTGGAGGTTTATGGGGAGTGATCGTGACAGATTTTATCCAGTTCATTGTTCAGATACTGGGCGGCGTTGTAATGTTTGTGCTGGTGGTGCAGCACCTTGGAGGGCCCAAATCCATTATCGGCATATGGGACCGTTTGCCACCCGGTCATAGCCAATTGTTCAATGATCCTTATTCGGCGGGCTTTGTAGCAATTATGTTTTTTCTTTATTTCTTAAGTTATAACGGGGGTAGTTGGAGTCTCGCCACCAGGTATATTTCTTCTCCCAGTGAAAAAGAAGCTTCAAAAGCGGCGCGGCTTTCGGGTCTTGTATATTTGATATGGCCACTGATCTTGTTTTTTCCCATTTGGGCGGCTCCACTTCTTTTGCACTACCTGGCAAACCCTGCTGAATCATACGGCTGGTTAATGGTGGAGATACTGCCGCAGGGAATGATTGGGCTGGTG
>CBIGXK010000154.1:0-8623 GCA_966193805.1 uncultured bacterium
CCTGGCCGCCCTGAAGGTTTAAAAAAATTTTTTGAAAAAAAGAATTGACGTATCGAAATCTTTCTATACGTTTGCGGTCCGGTTGCAACCGAAACCATCCTTTTCAAAGGATTTTTTTTAACACCAAAACATCGAAGTATTTCTATATATCTATTAAAACTGATCGTTATGAACCGCTTATTATTCTTACTGATTATTCCCCTCGTCTTCTTCATATATGGCTGTGCCACCCGCGCCAACGAAACTGCGCCCGCGGCTGTCACAGCCACAGCGCCGTCACCGGGCATCCCCGCCGATGCCTATGTGGTGAGCGCCGGAGAAGTAAAGCAGGTGATCGAACTCACAGGCACACTCGCCGCCAACCAGGAAGTGATGGTAACCAGTGAGCTCACAAAAAAAGTAGTGGACGTTCCCGTAAAAGAAGGACACTACGTGTCGAAAGGCACTTTGCTTTTTCAACTGGATGACGCCGACCTGCAGGCACAAAAAGAAAGGCTCCGCCAGCAGGAAAAACTTGCCGCGCTCAATGAGGCGCGCCTCAAGGACCTGATCGCACACGACGCCGCATCGCAGCAAGACTACGACCAGGCCGCAACCAACCTCGCGGTGCTGAAAGCAGAAATCAGGGAACTGCAAACCACCATCAATAAAACCCGTATTCGCGCGCCGTTCAGTGGCAGGCTCGGTATCATCCGCACCTACCCGGGCGCACTGGTTTCCCCACAAGCACCGCTCACCTCCATCGTGGATGATGAATATGTGAAGGTGGAATTCTCACTGCCCGAAAAGTACGCCAACCTGGTGAACAGGGGCAGCCACCAGCAGTTCACCATAGAAGGGGACACTACGCGCTACAAGGCGACCGTTATTTCGAAACAATCATTTGTAGACAGATCCACCAGGACACTTTTGATAAGGGCCATCGCCCCCAACCAACAAAACAAACTGGTGGTGGGCCAAAGCGCGCGACTGAACATCGCGCTGCGCACCGCCGACAGTGCACTGCAGGTGCCCAGCCAGTCGCTGATGCCTTCATCGCAGGGATACAATGTGTATGTTTTGGAAGATGGTAAGGTGAAGGCGGCACCCGTTACCGTGGGGCAACGCGGGCCAAAGAACGTGCAGATAACACGCGGCATCCATGCCGGCGACACGGTTATTACCAGTAACCAATTGCGCCTGTCTCCCGGATCCGCAGTGAATATCGTGAACCTCAAGTAGCCAGTTCCCCACCGAAGCTCCTCATCCTTATTCCTCTTTAATATTTTTTGCACACCGCTGCAGGCAGTGCCGGCGACACTGCAGTGCTGCCTGCGGCTACTTATAACCTTTTATATGAGCGCCATTTCACAAATGAGCATCTCCCGGCCGGTATTGGCGGGGGTGATGTCGGTTCTTTTAATTCTTTTTGGCATCGTGGGCTATAACTTCCTGGGTACGCGAGAGTACCCCGTAACGGATTCGCCCATCGTTACCGTAACCACCATTTATCCCGGCGCCAGCGCCGACATCATCGCTTCGCAGGTGACGAAACCGCTGGAAGAAGCCATCGCAGAGGCCAACGGCATCCGCGCCCTCTCATCGGTGAGCCGTGAGCAGGTGAGCATCATCACCGTCGAATTCAATATGGACGCGGACCTTGAAGCTGCGGCCAATGATGTGCGCGATAAGGTTTCGAAGTCGCGCCAGCAACTGCCGGTCGATATCGAGCCCACCATCGTTGAAAAAGCGGGACCTCCCGACTTCCTCGTGTTCCTCACGGTACAAAGCGACACCAGGAGCCTGGAAGACATCACCGATTTCGTCAACATCAATATCAAGGAACGCCTGCAATCCATTCCCGGGGTACGGCTGGTGGAATCTTATGCCGGTCGTAAACGCGCCATGCGCCTGCGAATGGATCCGGTAAAGCTCGCCTCTTACGGACTGTCACCGGGCGACATCCAGGCGGCACTTCAACGCGAAAACGTGGACCTGCCCAGTGGACGTATCGAGGGACAGCAAACAGAAATGACCCTTCGCACACTCGGCCGCCTGGAAACGGAAGAGGATTTCAATAACATGATCATCACCGAGAAAAACGGCGCCATCGTACGCTTTCGCGATGTTGGACAGGCCATCATGAGTTCGCAGAACGAACGTACCGCGATGATTGTGGCGTCAGGAAAAAATGCGCGCTACGGCGTAGGTACCGGTGTTCAACCGCAACGCGGCGCCAACTCGCTCGCCATCGTGGATGAGTTCAACAAACGTTTTGAAGAAATCAAAAAGTCGGCGCCCAAAGACTACAATATCAGGCTGGGTAAAGATTTCACCGTACCGGTACGAAACTCGCTGTCGGAAGTGGAAGAAACACTCATCCTTGCATTCGGATTGGTGACCATCATCATCTTCATCTTCCTGCGCGACTGGAGAAGTACGCTGATTCCGCTAATAGCGATCCCGGTGTCCATCATCTCCGCATTTTTCATCATGTACATCATGAACTATTCCATCAACGTGCTCACGCTGCTCGGCCTGGTGTTAGCCATTGGCCTGGTGGTGGATGATGCGATAGTGGTGCTCGAAAATATTTACTCCAAAGTGGAGCAGGGCATGACGCCTTTGCAGGCCGCGCGCAAAGGATCGAATGAAATTTATTTCGCGGTTATTTCTACCACCATCACGCTCGCTGCCGTGTTCCTTCCCATCATGTTCCTGGGCGGTATTACAGGTAAGCTGTTCAAAGAGTTTGTAGTGGTTGTAGCCGGCTCTGTGCTTATCTCTGCGTTCGTGGCGCTTACCCTGTCGCCCATGATGAGCGCCTACTTGCTGAAAGCAGGTGCGCATCACACCTGGCTGTATCGCAAAACCGAACCGTTCTTTGTGAAGCTGAATAACGGTTACGAATACCTGCTAAGGCGCTTTATGCAACACAGGTGGCTCGGGTTTGCGGTGCTCATCGTTGCTTTTGGTATTGCCTACCTGCTTACGCCAAAGCTGCCGTCTGAACTGGCGCCGCTGGAAGACCGCTCGCTTGTGGGCCTCGCTGTGATCGCTCCCGAAGGCACTTCGTTCGAAAGCATGGAAGAATCCATGAAAGAGATCAGCAGGTACGTTGCCGATTCCATTCCCGACCTCAACAACAATGTAACCTACTCAGCCGTGGCCGCCGGCGGCGGTTCGGTGGTGCTGCCTGTCAACACAGCCTTCCAGTGGGTGTTTCTCGAGGATCCGGAAAACCGGAAAAGCGGAATGACGCAACAGCAGGTATATGAAAAACTGGTGGCCGCCAGCAGCCGCTTCAGGAATGTGATGGTGATACCCATTCAAATTCCGACAATCGGCGGCTTTGCCTCGAACCAGCCCATCCAATATGTGGTGCAGGCGCCCGACCTGGAAAGCCTGGTAGAAGTGATGCCAAAGTTGACCGGAGCGGCCTATGCCAGCAAAAAGCTAAGCTTTGTGAATCCCGATTTCAAGGTGAACAGGCCGGAGATCAGCATTTCCATCGACCGTCAAAGGGCCGCACAGTTGGGCATTTCCACACAGGAGATTGGCCGCACGCTGCAACTGGCGTTAAGCGGCCGCCGCTACGGGTATTTTATTTACAATGACCGGCAGTATGAAGTGATTGGCCAACTGGAAAGATCCGACCGGTCAACGCCTGAAAATCTGCGCTCGCTGTTTTTAAAATCATCCGATGATGAGATGGTGCCGTTAGATAACCTCGTGTCGTTGAAAGAAGGCATCAGTCCCCCGGCCATTTATCGCTTCAACCAGAATTACAGTGTAACGATACAGGCCACACCCGCAGCCGGCGTGAGCATGGGTGAGGCGTTGAAGGAAATGGACCGCATCGCGAAACAAACGCTGCCCGCAGGCTTTACCACTGCACTGGCCGGGCAAAGCCGCGACTATCGCGAAAGCAGCTCCAGCCTGGTATTCGCCTTTGTCTTCGCCATCATTCTCATTTACCTCGTACTGGCGGCGCAATTTGAGAGCCTCGTCGATCCATTCATTATCCTGCTTACCGTTCCGATGGCCGTTACCGGCGCGTTGATCAGCCTTTGGGTAAGCGGCAGCTCCATCAACATCTTCAGCCAGATTGGGATGATCATGCTGATAGGACTGATAACGAAAAACGGTATCCTGGTGGTTGAATTTGCCAACCAGCGGAAGAGAGAAGGACTTAGTGTGCGCGATGCCGTTATAGCCGCGGCCACCTCGCGGTTCAGGCCCATATTAATGACCACGCTCGCGATGATCTTCGGTGCGCTGCCCATTGCGCTGAGCCTTGGCAACTCTTCCGGAAGCCGTGCCTCGCTGGGCATAGTGGTAGTGGGCGGATTGGCATTCGCAGGTATCCTCACCCTCTTCGTGGTGCCCGCGGTGTACAGTTACTTCAGCCGCAAAACACGAACAATTCATCATCATCCAAACGGAACTGTAATCGCCAACGCCGCTCCGTTACATCAACATCAAACAGTTTTATCATGAGAGCATCTTTCTTTCTCCATTACATCATACTGACAGCACTGATCGCTGCGCCAATTTTTGGCGCGGCGCAGGAGGCAAGGAGCCTTAGTCTTGGAGACGCCGTGCAACTGGCAACGCAAAACAACCGAACATTAAAAGCAGGCGCCCTGGATATTTCAATAGCGGGTGAACAGGTGCGGGAGGCGAAAAGCCTCTCGCTTCCCAGCGCACACTTAGGTGCGCAATACATGCACTACTTTCTGTTGCCTGCTTTCTTCGGCTTCGGTGAGAATGGTACCGACGGAAAGATCCCCTTTTCCCGCATCGGCGGCAGGGATCAGTTTTCCGGCACGCTCAGCGCCAGCTATTCCATCTACAACCCTGTTGCAGGACCGTCGCGACGAGCGGCGCAGTTGCAGCAACAGGCGTCTTATGCCTATTACCGGCAATCGTCTGTAGATGTGGCGGCCGACGTACAACAAACCTACCTGGGCATACTGGTGCTGGCCGAGCGCCTGAAGCTGCAGCGCGAAAGCCTGCAACGTAACGAAAAGGCGCTGGCCGATTCAAGGTCGCTGCTGGCACAGGGCCGCGGACTTCGCGTGGATACGTTACGCGCTTACAGCGCAGTTGAAAATTTGAAACCCGATATTCTCAAACTGAACTACGCCATCGAAGTGGGCAAACAACAACTCATCACGCTGATGGGTTTGGATTCTCTTGCGCAGATCTCGTTGACCGACTCGCTGGTTGTTGATGCGGCAGAAGCGATCCCATCCGAAAGTGAATTATATGCCCAGGCGTTGCGCGAACGTCCCGAACTGCAGGCGCTGTCGTTGCAGCAACAGGTTAGTGAACAGCAAACGCAGTTGGCGAAAGCGGCGCGGCTTCCGGTAGTGTCTATCGTTGGTCAATACCAGATACAGAGCCAGGCGCGCAAATTCGATTTTACAGATGCCTACTGGCCCTCCGCCTCCTTTGCAGGTGCGCAGGTGGTACTGCCGTTGTTCACCGGTCACAGCAACCAGGCAAAAATCCGGCAGGCCGAATTCAGACAGCAACAATCCAATATTCGTATTGACGAAGCGCAACAGGAACTGAAGACGACGGTTAAAGAGGTAATCGCCAACCTGAAAGAAACACACGACAGGATGCACACGCAATTGAAAGTAAAAGAAACGGCGTTGTTGAGCTATGACATCGTGCAATACAGGTATGAAAAAGGAGTAACCTCAAGACTTGAGCTAACCGATGCCGAACTGGCGCTTACTTCGGCGCAGCTAAATTATTTGGAAGCAGTGTTCGAGTACCGCAGGGCAGAAATAGAATTGGCGAGAACGAGGGGCGATGCCGGACCGGCAAAATAGCTGCCGCATTTGTGTTAATTCGTATCGTCGTGATACGATCTTGCATTGAGGAAGCTGGGACGGAACAGGATAGAAAGAATCGCTACGCAACTGAAAAATGAAAAAAGGTAAGGAGATAAGACTTCATCGTAAAAACCGAGGGCGCCGAGCATCCCGAAAATTAACAGGAGAAAAAAAGGTACGGCCAGGGAGATGATCCATCCGGAAAAATGTTTGCGATGAATCTTTTCTTTACCCAGCTGCAGAAAAAAACGCCGGTAATAGAAAAACGTAAAACCGACTGACACAGCCGCAGTTAAAAAAATGAGATAACGTATTACCGGGATTGGGTGATAAAGTTCCGCACCCACAGAAAAAACCTGGTTTGGCATCTCTGCCTGCCGTTCGATGGCTATCTCATCATAGTAAAATATCCGGAGGCCCGTGGTAACGAAGATGGCGAATGCAGTTATGCTGATGATCCACCAGGGGATACGCGGCGTAACGAGATAAACGATGGCGAGCATGGTACAGCACGCATAAATAAGCCTTGCTGCCTTTACGAGGATGAACTGGATGCGGTTATCGACATTGACATAGGAGAAGTAATTCATCACGAAGAGGCTGGCCACGATCAGTATCAGGCAAACTTTAAACAACGGGTTCTTTTTTACCCGGAACAACACATCGAAGAAGACTACAACACAAAGAACCAGGTAAACAAGCAAAAGTGGTTTGATCTCCATCGGGGGCAGGTACGGTTAATAAAAAAGATGTCAAAGTATTGAACTGTACCGCAGTATAACGGCGAATGGGGTTAGGGTATTGCTTTCCTTTATTTGCTGCCGTCAAATAAAGGGTAAGCATGCGTCATGTCATGAACCAGACTTTTGCCATAATTTGAATGTTGATCTTTTGGCAAAGGTCGGTTCAATTTCACCAGGAAAACAAACAGATGACATGCAGCAAACCCAACTCATCATCGTAAAAGGAAAGGTGCACGGTGTTTATTTCAGGCAAAGCACGGTTGATGTGGCCTCGCAACTGAACCTTGCCGGCACGGTTCGAAATGTAAAAGATGGTTCCGTAGAAATTATCGCCACCGGATCAGCAGAATCGCTTCAACGCCTGGTTGATTGGTGCCACAGGGGTCCTTCGAGAGCAAGCGTGGAAGAGGTGATCGTCCAGCCACTGCCTCTCCGCGACGATTCTTCATTTGTCATTAGGCGTTAATAAGGCCATTTACCCACCCGAAAGGCCCAACTACCCGTCAAAAAGGACATCCACCCGGAGCACCAAAAAATGTTCAGGAATTCAGCTAGATTAGTGAAAAATTCAGAGGTGCTGAAAACGCCGCTACTTCTCACCTTGCTGGTGTCGTTCAGTTGCCTGCTTTATGGGCAGGCACAGGATAAAAAATTTGTATTTAACCGGGTACTTGCTCCGGATGGAAGTAATTTCCTTCACATAACGGGTATCACACAGGACAGATCGGGTTACTTGTGGCTTTCTTCCAAAAAAGGCTTTTACCGGTACGATGGCTATCAAATGACCAGCTATAAAAACGATCCTTTGGATGCCAACTCCCTGCCAGCCAATGAACTCGAAGCAATATGCACCGATAAAGATGGAAATATATGGTTAGGATCACTGGGTGCGGGTGTCTTGAAATTTGACCCGGTTCGCGAAAAATTTACGCAGTACCGACATTCACAACACGACACTTCCTCGCTTAACGCCGACTGGATCTCTGCGCTCATGACCGACAAGGATGGAAATATCTGGGTGGGTACCGGAAACGGCCTCGACCGTTTGGATTCCCGCACGGGTAAATTCGTTCATTACCGGTCCGATAAAAATGATCCTCGCAGTCTTTCCTCCAACGCCGTCGTTTCCATTTACCAGGACAGGCAGGGCACAATATGGGTGGGCACAGGAAGCATTTACGGCCCCGAGAAATCGATACCCTCGTTGGGTGGCCTGAACAGGATGGATGACATCAGTGGAAAATTTACCCGCTATGTTCATGACCCAAACGATGCTAACTCGCTTATCAATAATAAGGTGCGCGCCATCTATGAAAGCCGCGACGGAACATTTTGGGTGGGCACAGCAGGCGATGGGCTGCACACCATGGACCGAAAAACCGGTAAGTTCACCAGGCACACTTACAACCCGGAAAATCCCGAAAAATTAAGCAGGCCGCCGTTAATTGGTAATCCTTACACCATGATCACTTTTATTACAGAAGACAGGAAAGGCGGCATCTGGATAGGCACCACAGACAATGGCCTCAGTTATTACGATCCTCAATTGAAAAAAACTTTTCGTGTGGGCCCAACGGGTAACTCGGAATCTGAATTTAACGAACGCGATGCATGGACCGCCTACAGTTCGGCAGAAGGCGTTCTCTGGATCGGCACCTTTATGGGCAGCCTGTACAACATTAATCCGATGAAACTGACCATGCCCTTCCATGATATCGATGCATGGGAAGTCAATGGATTTTATGAAGATAAAGACGGCACGTTGTGGATCGGTACGGCCGCCCGGGGATTACTTCAATTCGACGCGAACAGGAAATTGCTTCATCAATTTGTGCATAACGCGGATAATCCCAAATCACTTGCCAATGATACGATTCTGACGTTAACTGCAGACTCCTACGGAAACATCTGGCTCGGTACTTTGGGCGGGGGGCTGGAGCAGTTTACGAAAAACAGAAACGAATTCATCCATCATTCAAGTGAACCGGGACACGACAACAGCCTCAGCAACGACACCGTCATTTTTATTTTCGAAGACAGGACCCGGGAGCT
>CBIGXK010000155.1:0-8599 GCA_966193805.1 uncultured bacterium
TAAGCTCGTGGCCGGGTTGGTTAATGCTGCGCGCAGCGATTGATGACTAATGCTAACGAGGGCAAGTGTTGTCATGGCCATGCCGGCTATAATAAATACATCAGCGCCTATACTTATACGGTAGGCAAAGCCAGCGAGCCATGCGTTCATTACGATCCAGGACAAAGGAAATCCAATCACCATAGAAATAACAATCAGCACCACAAAATCCTTTGATAACATACCCGTTACACTGCCTGTTGAGGCACCGAGCACCTTCCTGATGCTTATTTCCGGTTTGTAGTAACGAACAGCATGTGTATCATTATCATACAGCGGCTGCTGACCACATTTTAGACAATTTATTGATTTTTATTATATTAGTTCGCTGGCATTAACATTGACCCTATTGTGGTATGCTAATCAATAACATCATTGTCGCCTGGAGGAACTTTCGTAAGGGGAGACTCATCTCCGGCATCAACCTGGGCGGGCTGATACTCGGCGTCACGTTTTGCGTGATCATTTTGTTGTGGGTAAAGGATGAACGCAGCGTTGATGCTTTTCATAAAAACGCATCGCGGATTTACAACGTGTATGAGCGGGAATTCGCAGATGGCAAAGTGGTGCACGATTACTCGACGCCAGGTCTTCTTTCCGTAGAACTGAAGAAGAAAATCCCCGAGGTCCAATACGCTGCCGTTTTTGATATTAACAGGGAAACCGCGCTCCAGGCAGGCGAGAAAACAATAAAATACGCCGGGCTGTATGCGAATGAAGATTTTTTGAAGGTGCTCACCTTTCCGCTGTTGCGCGGTAGAATTGATGAGGTGCTGACCAGCCCGTCATCAATGGTTATTTCAGAAAAGATGGCGATCGATTTCTTTGGATCAGTTGATAAGGCGATGGGACAGACCGTGCGATATATGGACCGTGACGATTTTAGCGTTGCAGGCGTGCTGGCCAATGTACCGGATCATTCCAGCCTGCAGTTTGACTACATTATCAACTGGCACATTTTTATGCAGCAGCGTCCGTGGTTTCAAAACTTTGGAAACACTGCGCCTTTTACGACAATCCTGTTGAAAGACAATGCGGATCCCTCGCTGGTGCGCGCAAAAATAAAAGACTTCCTTGACAGCTATGACGTTGGAGAAGGACCAGGTTACAAGCTTGAACTCGATATGCAGCGCTACGACGAGCAATATCTTTATTCGAATTTCAAGGACGGATATATTTCCGGCGGAAGGATAGAATATGTCCGGCTTTTCAGTATAGTGGCTGTTTTCGTGTTATTGATAGCCTGCATCAATTTCATGAACCTGAGTACCGCACGCTCATTGAAAAGAGCCAAAGAAATTGGCGTGCGCAAAGTAATCGGCGCCAACAAACGCATGCTTATTAAGCAGTTTATTACAGAAGCATTGTTTTTTTCATTTCTTGCTGTAATCGCTTCTGTGCTGGTGGTGCGACTGTGCTTGCCGGCGTTTAACAACCTTACCGGAAAAAACATTGCTCTGCCATGGACAGCGTATGGATTCTGGCTTCAGTTACTCGGGATTGCCGTTGGCTCCGGCTTACTTGCCGGAATGTATCCGGCGTGGTACGTATCCTCATTTGACCCGATAAAGGCAATAAAGGGGAATATAAAGTTCAGGCTCGACGCTGTACTGTTTCGAAAAGGACTCATCGTCTTTCAGTTTACATTGTCGATATTTCTGATCGTTCTTACCATTGTGGTAGGCAAGCAGGTACGGTATATTCAACAGAGAAACCTCGGCTTTGAAAGGGACAATCTTTTATACATACCGATCGAGGGAAACCTGGAGAGAAATTATGCTGTTTTCAGGGAGAAGGCGCAAAAGCTCACCGGAATAAAATCTGTGAGCCAGATGACGAGCGCGCCAACATCCATCGACTCCTGGACGACCTCCGTGCAGTGGGCAGGTAAGGATCCAAATGAAAAACCTTCGTTCGCGCAGATTATGGTGGGACATGGGTTTGTCGAAACGATTGGTGGCCGGATGGTTGCCGGAAGAGATTTTTCTTCAAATTATTCGCACGATTCCGCTGCATTCGTGATTAACGAAACGGCATCGAAAAGGATAGGGTACGAGGAGCCGGTGAACAGCCCCCTCACATTTGCCGGTGTTAAAGGTTCTATTGTTGGCGTGGTGAAGGATTTTCATTTTCGTTCGGCACACGAGCCGATGCGGCCTCTGGTAATAAGGCTGAGTAAAGAATTAAGTTATGGCAATATACTTGTTAGGGTGGAAGCGGGTAAGACAGCAGTTGCCTTGCGAGGACTTACCGGACTTTGCCGTGAGTTGAATCCGAAGTTTCCCTTTACTTATCAGTTTGCCGACGAGGCTTATGGAAAATTGTACGTGAGTGAAACCATCATCGGCACTTTGAGTAAATATTTTTCGGCACTGGCCATTGTTATTTCCTGCATGGGTTTGCTGGGTCTCGTTATGTTCAGCGCCGAGCTGCGTACCAAGGAGATTGGCATCAGGAAAGTATTGGGTGCAAGTGTTGCTTCTATACTTAGGTTACTGTCGAAAGACGTCGCATTGCTAATCATCATCGCATTCTGCATTGCCACGCCGCTTTCCCTGTGGATAAGCAGTAATTGGTTGCTGTCTTTTGAAGATAGGGTGTCGGTAGGGTGGTGGACGTTCGTGATAGCGGGCATGGCCACGCTGTTGATCACCCTGGGTACCATAAGTGTACAGGTCATTAAATCTGCCATGTCAAATCCCGTCACCTGTTTACGTTCTGAGTGACGTTATTGGATTCGCCGATCATCATTTCTTTTTTCTTAACGGTTCCCGCAACTTACATTTGAAAGATTCGAACCAAATTTCCCGACATGAAAGAAAGGATTTTGATGGCAATGGCTTTATTTTTTATGAGCACCAATACAGCCGTATATGGTCAACCGAATTATAAAAGCCAGGAGCGATGCAAAGAAGAAGATATTCCGCATTATACTGCCCATAAAATCAGCAACTCGCTGACCGTTGATGGAAAACTGGATGAAGCCTTCTGGAAAAACGCTTCAAGGTCCAATTCGTTCAGAGATATGATCTCGGGCGCGGACACTTACCTGAACACCCACGCAGCCGTGCTGTGGGACGACCAAAATCTTTACATTGGCTATTGGATAGAAGAGCCGCAGGTAACGGCTACGCTTACGGAAAGAGATGCGCCGATATACAAGGATAATGATGTCGAGTTATTCATTGCGGGACCCGATGGCTACTATGAATTTGAGATCAATTCATTCGGAACCATATACGAAGTACTGTTCTTTTGGCTGGATGCCTATGAGAAAAAAGGCTATCACCATCGGCCCGAATTTAACAGAAGTGCGGAGGGGGCAAAATTGTTTAATGGCGTGGGCTATAGGCATCCCAGGGGCCGCCGGATAGGTTTCTGGAAGTGGGATATGCCCGGTTTGCGGTCTGCTGTTCACATCGATGGAACCATCAATAATAACAAGGATAAGGATCGTGGATGGACCGTTGAGATAGCCATCCCATGGGCTTCGTTGAAGATATTGGCCGAAGGAGATGGAAGAGCACTTCCGCCGGCCGAAGGTGACACCTGGCGCATGGACTTTTCGCGGTTTAATGTAAAGAAAGGAACGCCCGACGACGCGGGTGGCTGGGCATGGAGTCCGCACGGCGTATGGGATTCACACGTGCCGGAATGTTTTACTTATATCACATTTTCCGGCAAGTGATCAGGAAAATATAAAAATGGCGCTTACCTACAATATCGAAAGAGATATCTGTTACAACCAGGGTCTTGAGAAAGGGCTTGAAAAAGCAACGGCCGGCAGAAACGCTGCCTTTGTTAAGTATCTTTTGCAACATACAGCACATTCCAGAGAAGAAATTGCGCAATTGGTCGATGTACCCATCGAATTCGTCAGCAAAGTTAAAGCAGATTCGGACCGATCTTCTTGAAACCGGAGAACTTAATTTGGCGCAACTGAAAGCGTATAGTCTATTATCTCGCCGTTCATACCTATTCCCTGCAATACGACCGATATCGGTTTGCTGCCAATAATACGAGAAGAAACTTTGGCGGTTCCGCTATCATCAGTCGTCAAATGAGGATTCCAGTAGATGGTTGTTCCGGCCGACGTATCCGCAACTGTCAAATGCGGGTTGCCATGAAATTCATCGGCGCTTTTGTAACCGCGGGCATACTGCTGAACAAAATTTCGCGGGCCGCGTGAAGCGTTCTTGTTTATTTTCACCCGAATAATATATCCTGTGTAATTGCTTCCGGTTATCATTACATTTTCTATTTCGTCGGTTCTGTACAACATTAAGTAATGGTACGGATTGACGCCGGTTTTGTGTTCATCTACATCGAATCCGTCAATCAGGAGCCTGACGCCGGCGCCGCTTGTCGTCACCCACATCATTGAACCATCGCCGAATGTTACCGGCTTTAAAAAAGGCAGCCCGATGGCATAGGCCGACACAAACTGAGACGCCGGGAGGTTTAGGTCGTCCTTGCCGGGTGTTACCAGAATACTGCCTGGTCCTACCGCCCTTACCTTGTTTTGAACTCCCTTCACGACCACTTTTTCAAGCAGTTCATATCTGTCATCACCTGCATCTGTATCGAAATTAACGGCTTTTCGTTCGGCCAGGCAACGCGCAACAAGCAACTTCAGCGTGGTATCGGCAGGGGGAACATCGACAGCATCATACAGTTCAACGTCTATCGGCCGGACCTTGCCTTTTTTATCCTGATACTGCCAAACCAACAATGTACTGTCACCATATTCGATATCCTGTAACCGGAAGTTTCCATTTGTATCGATCTCTGCTGTATAAATTCCTTTGTAGTTGCGGTCATCGATAACCAATGTTATGACACCTTCACCGACGGTTTTTTTGGAGTTTGCGAACTTAGCCTTACCTCGGAGTGTAAGGCCGGCCTCGGGCCGAAATGGCATGTTTCCAACGGTGTGCGTCAAGTCTGTTTTTCTGAAGTCGTGCGTAAGCATTACAAGATCGACAATAAAATTGTTGCGGGCTGTTGGTGAACCGATGATTTCAGCAGGTATTTCAACTGGCGTTTTTGAGTCCGACAATAAAAGCAGGTAGGCGAAGATGTTGTTGATGCGGTTTGTTTTAGGAAGAGAACTGTCATAGCCTGCAGCTATCGACATCGCCAGGGAAGCAGGGTGCGTTCCGGCGTACGCCGATTGAAGATCCAGGAACAGCGAGTCGCCCCGGATGCTTTGTTGCAGTTGAATATAATTTTGGTTGATGTTATTTATGAATATCATTCTTTCACAAACGGTCGAATCTGAATCGTCGAGAAGCGTAAGCTGAATAACTCCTGATGGAAGCGCCGCTTTGCTGATCGTGAATTCGCCATGTGTGCTATTCAGGATCAAGTGGCTTCGATAGCAAATTTCGTTAGCAGTCACGCCAATTAAGGTAAACGCTTTATTTATGTTGTTGAGGGTGGCGTTAATCGCCAGGAATATATTTTCGGAGCCGCTGTTGTTGACATTCATTACAACGCCGGTCTTCTCCGCAGCGGGCAATTCAAATGTTTTACCCGACGACAGCCGGAAGCTATATTGTGCTTTGCCGGGAACATAAGGAAATACGGCCATGCCGCCATAGGTTGTTTTAAGGCGGTTGATTGTCGTTCCCCGCTCGTCTATGATGTCTCCTGCAATATCCACACCTTCGCCATTTTCATTTGAAACGCGTATCGCCATTCTCGTTTCGATGCCTTCAACCAGGCTGCCTCCTTCCGGGAAAAAGTCAACATGTGTTGCGTTGTTCGGCGAACTCGCAGACTGCCCGGACATAGCAGGGGAGTCTCCGCTAACGTTGAAGAGTTGCTTAAAAAAGAAGGCCGCATCCTGGTTTCTCATCCAGCGCGTATAGGCCCGTGCGATATAAATTCCGGATGAAACGTGGTGAGAGAAGGTGAAGTTACCTTCGGCCTGCCCATTGATAACCCGCAGTTTTTGCTGTTCTATCAGATTAAAATGCCGGTCAAGCCAATCGACATACAACACGCCCGAAACATTTGACGGTTGATATGCCGTTCCGGTCACTACATAAGCCTTAAACCAGCAACTGTCACCGAATTGATAGTGAGAGCGGTCAAAATGAAGATATACCTTCTCCACCGGTGAGGTACCATCAGCACCTTCCGGGAGCGGTCGTTTAGTGGCCGCGAAGCTATTCTGTCCGGATGCCGCAAGATTCCAACAGCAAAGAAATAGCAAACTGGTGTATGGTTTGCAAAGAGCCAACGGTAGCGTTTACAAACAATATAACGAAATTGATTGTACTTCCGGGGCGATATTTATACTATTCGCGTCTATAAGTGCTCTTTAACGAAAGCGGCAGCGAATTCCTTAATCATGTTCCGCACGCTCCTGAATGATTCTTTTATCTCCGCTTCACTACCTGTGGCTTTGGCGGGATCCGGAAAGTTTTGATGAAATTGTTTTGCCGTCGAAGGAAATACCGGGCATCGTTCCCTGGCACTATCACATACCGTGATGATATAGTCGAAATCGATGTGCCGGTATTCGTCCAGATGATTAGAAGTGTGATCGGATATATCTATACCCTCCTCCTTCATTGCAGCAATGGCCCTGGGATTTACGCCATGCGTTTCGACGCCGGCGCTGTAAATTGCTGCGTTTTCGCCGGCAAAATGTCTCAGGTAGCCTTCGGCGATTTGGCTGCGACAACTATTTCCCGTGCAAAGAATTAATATCTTTTTCATTTACTGTCGGATGGGAGGTGCCAGGTGGTGTTAATCACACCGTTTATTCATTGCAGCAGTCGGGCCCGCAGCAGCTTTTCGCTTCCTGCGTTGGCTTCTCTGCATATACGGTGATACTGTATATTCCGGTATTGCTGTTTCTGAATGCCTCCAGTTCACGGGAAGAAAGATACTGCAACAGGATATCATCGGGAATGTTAATTGCTTTTTCTTTTTGAACAGTGATGTTCGTGAATCCGGTTGTCTTGATGAATTCGAGGTAATGATCTTTCTGGATTGCTCCCGACACACAGCCTGCGTACATCTCAGCAGCCTGCTGAATGGACGCGGGCAGATTTCCTTCCAAAACAATATCTGAAATACTGAAATGGGCACCCGGTTTTAACACCCGAAAGATTTCTTGTATAACAGCTTGCTTGTTGGGTACCAGGTTCAGGACGCAATTGCTCACAATTACATCCGCAATATTGTCTGAAACCGGCATGTGCTCGATATCTCCCTGTCTGAACTCAACATTATTGAAGCCGAGCTTTTCCGCGTTCTGCCTCGCTTTTTCGACCATGGCCGGCGTGAAATCGATTCCCATCACTTTTCCCGTTTCCCCTGTTTCATTACGGGCGATAAAGGCGTCATTGCCGGCGCCGGAACCGAGGTCAATTACCACATCTCCTTTTTTGATTTTCGCAAACTGGGTGGGCAATCCGCATCCCAGGCCGAGATCTGCCTCCGGGTTGTACCCCTCCACAGCGCTGTAGTCGTCGGTCATTATATTATAGACTTCTGTGGAACAGCAACCGGAACCGCAGCAGGAGGCGGTGTTGTCAGACTTTTCCTGCGAAGCAATGGCGCTGTATTTTTGCCTTACCATTTCCTTTATTTCGTTATCCGTGTTCATAATCGTTAATTTTTATTTATTGTAATATTGCGATGAATTAATGCAAAAAAATTAACAGCAGCTATCCTTGCTCAAATAGGGCAGGAAGAAACTGTCGAAAGCCGTTTTATATTGTTTCCATACTTTGGGATCAATGCAGTAGCAAACGCTCGTGCCCTCAATGGTTCCCTGGATCAGGCCTACATTTTTCAGCTCTTTCAGGTGTTGGCTGATTGTTGCCTGCGCCAATCCCAATTCTTCAACAAGGTCACCGCAAATACAGGCCTGTGCCTTTACTAAATGCTGTATAATGGCTATCCTGGCGGGATGAGCTAAAGCCTTCATCATTTGGGCCAACCTGTTTTGCTTGTCGTTGAATATCTCTGTTTTCGTCAGTCCCATATCTATCGCAATATTACGATTCATCTTGATCTCACCAAAAAAAAGTTGAACCCCGCTTTATTCGTACCTTTATGGCTCAAATCTTTTTGTGATGCTGAGATGGTTATGGAAATTCACGAAAAAAATCTTCATTCGTAAGAAGGCATGCTGCCAGTAGCGACGGGCCAAAAACCTTTTGGAACGGAACATTCAAAATTGTAATATTGCCTCCCTTTTAATGAGGCCCAGATGGCGGAACTGGTAGACGCGTCAGACTCAAAATCTGGTATCAGCAATGATGTGCAGGTTCGATTCCTGTTCTGGGCACCACACGATTAAGGCAGAATAGTCATTAAACTTCCTGGCTGTTTTGATCATCTCAAATCGAAAAAGTATCGATCATTAAGGCCGTGGAATCTATCCGGCGCTGCAGGTTATACATCTCACGGTTTATAACCTTTTTTATTGCCGTAAAATAATGGCGGAATTCGCGCTCGCGAGAAATATCGATTTTTTTATATTACCTTTCTAAGCAGAATTTATATTTTTATTTCCTTATGAATAGAACGCTGCTTC
>CBIGXK010000156.1:0-8566 GCA_966193805.1 uncultured bacterium
ACATAAATTATATATTTATGTTTACGAAATGATTTAATATCTGTCATTAAAAAACATCACATCATGATTACTTTGCCAGCAGACCCCAGGCTTTTGCACCGTGTGACGGGAAGTCGGTTAATGAAAGCCGCCTGCCTTCTTCTTATGGTCTGTCTTTCTACCATTTCCTATGCCCAGCAAGTGATTACAGGGCGGGTCAGTACCAACGACTCGACGCTCAGCGGGGTAACTGTTAATGTGAAGGGAACATCGACCACCACACAGACGGACAGTGAAGGCAACTTTAAGATAAACGCATCTCCCACCTCTGTCCTGGTATTTTCCTACGTAGGTTTCGAAAGCCAGGAAATGCCGTTGAACAATCGCACAAATGTTGACATTTTCCTGAACCGCATATCGGGGAGCCTCGATGAAGTGGTGGTTACGGGCTACTCGTCACAATCCAAAAAAGACATTACGGGCTCCGTAGCGGTAGTGGACGTGAAATCGATGAAGTCGATCCCTACCGGCGCCGCAGAGCAGGCCCTGCAGGGACAGGCGGCGGGTGTTAACGTTATCACATCCGGAGCGCCCGGCGGCAGAAGCAATATTTTTATCAGGGGCGTTACTTCTTTCGGCGACAACCAGCCGCTGGTTATTGTTGATGGCGTGCAGAGCAGTCTTCACGACATCAATCCGAACGACATTGAATCTGTACAGGTGTTGAAAGATGCAGGTGCAGCTTCCATTTATGGTGTACGCGGCGCCAACGGTGTGGTAATCGTTACTACACGGAAAGGGAAGTCGGGCGCACCGAAAGTGACCTATGACGCCTACTACGGCATTCAGACGCCTCCCGGCGGCAACGTGCTGAACATCGCATCACCCACGGCTTATGCCGATTTCGTAAAGAAGATGAAACCGGGTACGGCCTTGTTTGCGAATGGCATTCCTGACTATATGTACGCAGGACCCGGTGTTGTGGGAGTGGGCATGGAAGGCGATCCGGCAGTGGATCCGTCGAACTATGTTTTCGATCCTACCAACCGCAACAATGACTACCTGATCCAAAGGTTCAACAAAGGAGGAACCGACTGGTTTCATGAAGTGTTTAAACCGGCTCCTATGCAGAACCATACCGTTTCTGTAAGCGGTGGAACGCCAAACGCCAAATACCTCTTCTCTGCCGGCTATTTAAACCAGCAGGGTACACTGATCGAAACGTACCTCAAAAGATATTCGGTGAGGTTGAACACAGAATTCAAGCTGCATAAGAATATCAAGATCGGTCAAAACGCTTATGTTTTTTATAAGCAGAACCCTGCGTTCAATAACCAAAGTCAGCAGAACGCCATATTTTATGCCTACACCATTCCCTCCATGATACCCGTTCACGACATCATGGGTAATTATGGTGGTACGTGGGCGGGCCCCGAACTGGGCAACCGCTGGAACCCCGTGGCGCTGCTCGAAAACACGAGGAACAACAGGGCAAACACATGGAGCACCATCGGTAACCTGTATGCGGAGGTTGACTTCCTCAAACATTTTACCGCCCGCACCAGTTTCGGCGGAACAATAGAGAATATTTACAACCAAAGCTTCTTTCCAAACCAGTACCAGGAAAAGGAACAGCATGCGGGACTGAACCGCCTTGAAGAAAATTCTGCATACAACAGTAACTACATCTGGACGAACACCCTTACCTACGACAATACATTTGGTGAACATACACTGAAAGTGCTCGGCGGTTCCGAGTACATCAGGAACTATGGGCGCGCCGTTGGCGGTTCTGCATCGGGTTTGTTCTCGGCCGATCCCAACTATCTTATCCTCAATAATGGTACCTCCAACGTCACCAATTTCAGCAGCGCTTATGTCAACACCTTGTATTCGCTGTTTGGCCGTGCCGATTACTCGTACGGCAATAAATACCTGGTAAGCGCCACCGTGCGCAGAGACGGATCGTCGCGGTTCGGTTCCACTAAAAAATTCGGTGTGTTTCCTTCTGTTTCTGCGGGATGGAGGATCAGCAGCGAAAAGTTCATGGAGAATGTTACCTGGATCAACGATCTGAAAGTGCGCGGAAGCTGGGGTAAGCTGGGTTCTCAAAATAATGTGTCGCCCACGAATGCTTATACGCTGTTCAATTCAACATTCGGCAATTCTTATTACGACGTTTCGGGTTCCGGCAGCATACGCCAGGGATTTTATCAAACGAATATCGGCAACGAAAATACTGGCTGGGAAGAAAATATCATCACCAACATCGGGTTCGACGCGTCGATACTGAACAGGAAACTTGATGTGTCGGTTGAATGGTACAAGAAGAGAATCGATGGATTGCTCTTCCCTCAGCCTTTGCCAGCCACCGTGGGCGGCGCCTCTGCGCCGGTGATCAACATCGGTGACATCGAGAACAAGGGAATGGATTTTTCTGCTACCTATCACGGCAGTGCAGGATCCGATTTAACCTATAACATCGGTGCAAATATTACTACTTATAAAAACACTGTGGTCGACATCCCGGGTCCCGGTTATTTTGATGTGAGCGTTGCACGTAATGAAGAGGGATATCCTGTGGGCTCGTTTTTTGGCTACGACGTAATAGGATTTTTTCAGAGCGATGAGGATGTTGACAAATCGCCTACACAGCAGGCAGCGGCTCCCGGCAGGTTCAAATACAGGGACGTGAGCGGAAACAATGAAGTTAATACCGAAGACAGAACGCACATCGGTAACCCGAACCCGGATTTCACGTATGGTCTTAACCTTAACGGTACATACAAAAGGTTCGACCTCTCCGTTATCTTTTACGGATCGCAGGGCAATGATGTGTTTAACTCGCTTCGCTTCCAGTTGGGCAAATGGGGCGATTTCCCTGCGGCGCTCAGCAATGAATTCATTTTCGATTCATGGTCGCCGGAGAACCCGAATGCAAAGGCGCCCATGCCGGAAAATGCGAGCAACTTCAGCAACGGCGGTACCAACTCTTTTTATGTGGAAGACGGATCGTTCTTTAAATGCCGCTCCGCCATGTTGGGTTATTCACTCGACAGGAGCATATTCGGCAACGTTCCGATTGAAAGGATCCGGTTGTATTTCCAGGTGACGAACCTCTTCACCATCACGAAATATTCCGGGCTGGATCCCGAACTGAGCTCCGCCTTTGGTTCACTGGGCTCTTCGCAGCAGAGTGCGGCTTTCGGTATCGATAACTCCAACTATCCAAACAATTTCAAAAATTTCATTCTCGGATTGAATATATCGTTCTAAGCAACATCCTTGAATTTAAAACTGACGTTATGCAATTTTCATATAAACTATTCATCACAGCTTTCTTTTCTGCCTCATTGATATTTGGCGCCTGCAGAAAATCCTCGCTCGAAAAACTTCCGCTGGGATCCTCAAGCGAAACAACGCTCGCCAATAAAGCGGGCGTGACGGGATTACTGACGGGCGCTTATTCCATGCTGGATGGAATCGGCGGACCTGGCGGGGGCGGGGCGCCTTATTCACAATCCATCAGCAACTGGGTATTTGGCGGCGTGGCATCTGACGATGCGCACAAGGGTTCAACGGATAATGACCAATCGTCGATCGCCGACATCGAAAAATATGCCGTCAATTCTGCCACCAGTTATTTGAATGGAAAATGGATTGCCGTGTACACGGGCATCCAGCGCACCAACGATGTACTGCGGGTGATGGCAAAGATCACCGATGGTTCGATGACGGAGGCCGAAATGAAACAGGCGAAGGCCGAAGCCTTGTTTTTAAGAGGAGTATATCACCTGGAAGCCGCTAAGATCTGGCGAAACATTCCTTATGTTGACGAAACCGTAGATTATGAGAACGGAAATTACAACGTAAGCAATGCAGAATCGGCATGGCCCAAAATCGAAGATGATTTCAAGTTCGCCGCCGAAAATCTTGCACCAACAAATGGCGACAAGGGAAGGGCCAATTCATGGGCCGCAAAATCGTTCCTCGCAAAAACGTACATGTTTCAGCGCAAGTTTACAGAAGCAAAACCGCTGCTCGAGGATATTATCAATAATGGCGTGACCGCTTCGGGTCAGAAGTACGCGCTTGTTCCCTTTCATGATAATTTCGACCCTTCAAAAGAAAATAATTCAGAATCTGTCTTTGCGGTGCAAATGACGGTACGCGATGGTGCAGAAGGCGCCAATAATGGAAACATCGGCGACCTGCTGAATTTTCCCTACGGCGGCCCCACCACCTGCTGCGGATTTTACCAGCCTTCGTTCAGCCTCGTCAATTCTTATAAAACGGATGCTGCCGGCCTTCCGTTGCCGGAAACATTTAATTATTCGGATATTTCGAACGACCAGGGCCTGGAAGTCACTGATGCGTTTTCTCCTTACACCGGTACCGTTGATCCGCGACTGGATCATACAGTGGGAAGAAGAGGGATACCATATCTCGATTGGGGTGTGATGCCGGGACAATCGTGGGTACGCTCGCAGGTTCAGGCCGGACCCTATCTTCCCAAGAAGCACGTAATATCAAAAGCGCAATCCGGAACTGCGGCCGATGTTGCACAGGGTTGGGGCGTTAACCAGGCAACGGGTTTGAATTATATCATGATCAGGTACGCCGATGTGCTGCTATGGGCCGCAGAAGCGGAAGTAGAGATCGGCAGTCTCGACAAGGCACAGGATTATGTGAACGAGGTGAGGAACAGGGCGGCGAATCCGGCCGGTTGGGTAAAAACTTATGTTGACGATGCCGATCCTTCAAAAGGATTTACCAATACGCCCGCGGCCAATTATAAAATTGAGCCCTACCCGGCAGGCACATTTGAATCGAAAGGGCAGCCCTATGCGCGTGAAGCGGTACGTTTTGAAAGAAAGCTTGAGTTCGCGATGGAGGGGCACCGGTTTTTTGATCTGCAGCGATATGATAATGGTACGGGTTACATGGCCGATGTGCTGAATGCATACATTCAGCATGAAACACATATTCCGGGATATAATTATGCCATACTTAACGGCGCGCAGTTTACAAAGGGCAAGAATGAAATATTTCCGATTCCGCTGTCGCAGGTCGATCTGAGTACAACCGAATCGGGCCCGACGTTGACCCAGAATCCCCTGTACTAGATTTAGCAGAAGAACTGAAATAAAAATAATCTACGGATGAAAGTAACATGGAGATTACTCACAGCAGCGTTTTTCATCTTGATCATGCAGGGCGCGATGGCCGGCGATCACAATATCCTCGATTACGGCGCGAAGGCCGGCAGCCTTTCGACGGCAGCCATACAAAAAGCTGTTGATGCCGCGGCAAATGAAGGCGGAGGGGTCGTGATCATTCCCTCGGGCAAGTTCATCACCGGCACGGTGTTTTTGAAGAGTAAGGTGAACCTTCATCTCCAAGCCGGCGCCGAGCTCGTATCCAGTAAAAACATGGATGACTTTAGAGTAGGAAAGCGCCGCTACGGCATGATCTATTGCGAAGATGCGTACCAGGTTAGTATTACGGGGCATGGGGTGATCAATGCACTCGGTTCTGAATTTTACGATTCAACGCAGAATCACGGCGTGAGCAGCGGGCTCGGCAACATACAGGAGTTCGACAGGAAATACACCAGGCAGCAGGAAGAATATATGCCCGCCGGTGCTTTTTTTACCGACGGGCCCATCAAAAGGGAACCACGGCCGGGCATGTCGATCGTGTTCTTTCACTGTACACAGGTATCCATCAGAGATATTACGGTGAAGGACACACCGGTGTGGGCGATCAGGTTTGGCTATTGTGAAGACGTAGTAGTTAGCGGCATCAGCATCCTGAACAATTTGCTCATCCCCAACAGCGATGGCATTCACTGCACCGCATCGCGCAATGTGCGCATATCGGATTGCAATATCATTGCCGGCGATGATGCCATTATTCTTACCGGGTTCGACAGGATCGAGAATACACCGGGTTATTCCATGCAGGAGCAAAACGCGCATACCTACGGCAACAAATCAATTTATGCCGAGAACCTGCAGGTAACCAATTGCAGGTTGCAGTCGCGCTCCGCGGGCATCAGGATCGGCTATGGACAGCATCCCATCAGGAAATGTGTTTTCACCAACATCATCATTTCTGAATCAAACAGGGGCATAGGCATTTTCGCGCGCGATTCGGCATCAATCGAGGACCTTGTCTTCTCCGATATTCAAATTGAAACACGGCTGCACAATGGCATTTGGTGGGGACACGGCGAACCCATTCATCTTTCGGCAATAAGCCGGTTTAAAGGTGAACCCGTGGGCCAGATCAAAAATGTAAGTTTCAACAATATTATTGCCACGGGCGAACAGGGTATTTTGATTTATGGCTTGAAGGAAAGCCACATGGAAGATATACGCTTCAGCAATGTGCGGCTGAAGATCAGGAAAGGAAAAGAAACAATGGGCTACGGTGGCAATTTTGATCTGCGGCCCACTGCCTTTCCTGAGAAGCAAATCTTTGCACATGACATTCCCGGGCTGTATGCCCAATACGTGGACAACTTGCAGATTAGGAATTTTGAGTTGCAATGGGACGATGACCTGCCTGAATTTTTCACTCACGGAATGGAATGTGTTGATGTAAAGGGCTTGGTTCTTCGCGACAACATGGTGCCACCGAATCCACGTTCGCCCAATGGCAAGAGTGTTCTTCTTACAAGAACAACCCAAAGAAAATAAGAATGATAAGGGTAAAAACAGTTATTGCTGTATTGTTGCCATTACTGGCTGTTCTCTCATCGGTGGCAGCCAATCCCGTATATAATGTTCGCGACCTTGGCGCAACAGGGAATAAAGACGACGATGCAACGGCGGCCATACAGCGCGCCATCGATTCGGCGGCGGTAGTTGCCGGAACGGTGATCATACCGAAAGGTGAATACAGGAGCCTGCCCCTTCGGTTGTACAGCAACGTTACCCTGAAGATAGAAGCCGGTGCAACACTTTACGCAGACATCAAAAATCCTCTATTCAGGGGCGGTGCATTTATTTCTGCCGAAAAATGCGATAACATCACCATCACAGGGAAAGGCACCATAGACGGCCAGGCGGTATATGTTTACGAAAATGTAAGGGGCGGCGATCCTGAAATAACTGGAGCAATGGAAATCGCAGGTGCCGCCGGTATCGAAATGAAGCGGTACTACCGTGCACCGGGATATGCCGCGGCTTTCAACCTGTTGATGCGCGCGTGTACGGACCTGACCATTGAAGGCATAACCTTTGTGAATTCATCGCTGTGGTGCATGCGTATTTCGGGATGCAACAGGGTGAACATTCGGAACGTGAACGTTTTCTCTTCGCTTGAAAAAGGCGTTAATTCCGATGGAATTGATATTGACGGGTCGGCTAATGTGCACATCACTTCTTCGAACATTGCCACCGGCGACGATGCCATCTGCATTAAAAGCGGAATCTGGAAACGGGGTGGACAAAGCAAGATTCATGTTGCTGAAAACATCATCGTCGACAATTGTATTTTAAGCTCGTCATCCGCAGCTCTCAAACTGGGTACAGAGAGCCATGGCGACATGCGGAACATCATCTTTACAAACTGTGTTGTCGTCAACTCAAATAAAGGCATCGAGATCAACGTGCAGGATGGTGCAAATGTTAGCGATGTGCTGGTCTCGAATATCACTATGGACCTGAAGCGGCGGCACTGGAACTGGTGGGGCGATGCACAGGTTTTTAACCTGGTGCTGAAAAAAAGAAGGGATTCATCGCGTGAAGGTTCCATCAGGAATGTGAGGATCAGCGACATAGTAACGCATGCACAGGGTACCAGCCGTATTACATCATTATTGAAAACACCGGTCGAAGATTTTACACTGTCGAACGTTAAGATTTTTATGGAGGCCGAATCGACACCGGATAAACGGACCTCAGATGCGATGCAATTCAAAAATGTTTCCGGGCTGAAAGTAAAGGACGTTGAAATTTATTGGGCGGAAGATAATACCGAGCCAAAATGGAAATCGGCACTTGTGCTTGAAAAGGTGAACGGTTTTGAGCTACAGGGATTGAAAGTTAGGCAGGCATTTTTTCCTTCGGCTGTACCTGCGGTGACGGTAGTCAATTGTACCGGTGGAATTATTTTCAATTGTATTGCGCAGCAGCATACCGGTACTTTTTTTCATTTCAGCGGAAACCGTACATCCAATATCACCTTTGAAAAAAATTTTACGTCGAACGCAGCTAAACCCGTAACCATTGCCGGCAACGTAAAACCGGGAACCATCATTCATTAATTCAATCCTCATTATAACGATTATTGTATGTTGAAAAAGATTGCCTATTTCCTGTTGTGCCTGTCGCCACTGTGGACATTCGCACAGCGCGCATCACAAAGCGGTAATTCATCTATTATTGTCAGTGAAAACAACAAGCCCGGTACAACCGACTGGATCATCACCTAGGTGATCCGCGAAAAAGATGAAAAATATGACTCGGGCTGGAAGCGCCGCAAGGCCATCGAAGGGTACGTGTCGCACACCAGCATTAAAGCCGGCGAAACGCTGGATGTGTTCGTGAGTACCGACAAGCCCGACAAGTTCAGCCTG
>CBIGXK010000157.1:0-8528 GCA_966193805.1 uncultured bacterium
ACTAAATGCAACTTATGAAAACACTCTCCGAAACATGGTTCGCAGATGGTTACATAGATTTTGAGCTTAAAAAATATACGCTGCTGGCGTATTTGCAGGAAGTAAACAAATACTTCGGAGAAAACAAGCTTTACCCTCAGCTTGCCGACATCATTTTTCACTACAATAATCTCGTTGCATTCAGGGAAAACAAGAAATACCTGCAGGAGCAGTTCCCGAAAAAGTTATCCATGATTCAAATGGAAAAATTGCAGATGCTGTATGAGCAGATGATCGGGGATGATGAGCTGATGCTTGAACTGGAAGACATCATCAATTATTCGGCCGATGAAATAAAGAGCACCATTTCCAATGGCACCGAGATTTATGAATTTGTTGAAACGCAACTGAATATTTTTCCTGTCGGCATTGTGCCGCTGGAGATCAACGAAGGGTATTTTTTTCTTTCTGAAATGAAACACAAGAGAACGAGGGTGTACCAGTACAGCCTGAGTATCTTTCACCAGCAGGATGAAAAATACCGGTCCATTAAAACGGAGCATATCAATGACTGGAGCCGCGGCATTGTAAACACGTATGAAAATATCAAGACTGAGTTGCTGAGAATGAAAAAAGATTTGCCGAATCCTGCGGTGTATTGTATTGAAACCGGCCTTGCCTTCCCGATCGATGAGACGCTGCTTCCCGTTGCCAAGAGATCTTTGGTGAGATATATTAGTGCGGCTTAGAAAACTTAAAACTTAAAAGTTAAAAGTTAAAAGTTAAAGCCATCTCCCGTCTCACGTTTCACGTCTCCTGTTTCACGTTTCCCGTCTCCCGTCTCACGTCTTCTGTTTCACGAGTTCTTTAATTTCGGATCTTCCCAACCCCCTGACCCCTCCCTCAGGGTGGGGAAATATTTTTTCTTTTTTATTTTAAGTGTTGCTACTTGGTATCCCCCGCTGGCGGGGGTGGCGCGAAGCGCCGGGGGTGGACCTTTGCCCTTCAGGTAAAACTTAAAACTTAAAACTGAAGTTCATTGCCGATTGCCGATTGCCCTTAGCCCTCTTCTCAAATCTCCCTTTCCGCATCAAAATTCTCCAGCTCTTTCGCTATGGCGTTGAGGAAAGTGGAGCCCAATGCACCGTCAATGATGCGGTGGTCATAAGACAGTGAAAGGATCATCATGTGCCTGATGGCGATGGAATCCCCCTGTGCAGTTTCAATCACTACCGGTTTTTTCTTGATAGCGCCAACGGCGAGGATCGCTACCTGCGGCTGATTGATTATGGGCGTACCCATAATGCTGCCGAATGAACCCACATTGGTTAAAGTAAACGTTCCATCCGCAGTGTCATCCGGCCTCAATTTATTTGAACGTGCATCGTTGGCGAGCCGGTTCACCTGGCGGGTAAGTCCCACGAGATTCAACTGGTCCGCGTTGCGGATAACGGGAACGATCAGGTTACCGGAGGGCAGGGCAGTGGCCATGCCTATATTGATATCTTTCTTTACGATAAGCCGTTCTCCATCCACGCTGCTGTTCAGCCACGGATATTTCTTGATGCAGCGGATAACCGCTTCGATGAACAAAGGAGTGAAGGTGATCTTCTCGTTCTCTCTTCTTTCAAATTCCTTCTTCACCTTTTCTCTCCACATAACCATATTCGTAACATCGGCTTCGGCGAAACTCGTTACATGTGCGCTCGTGTGTATGCTTTCCACCATGTGCCTGGCGATCATCTTCCGCATCCTGTCCATTTCGATGATCTCCACGTTGCCGGTGTAAACAGCGGGCGGCTGCTGCGGAGCCGCGATGGGCTGGTAATGGTGAACCGGTTCGTTGATCACTTCTACGGTGGCATATTCAGTGTTGCGGCGGTCCGTTGCGTGTTTGCCATCGCCGTTGGCCGATTTACGGTCCACTACATATTGAAGAATATCCCTCTTGGTAACCCGGCCTTCATTGCCGGTGCCGGGGATAGATTCCAGTTCCTGCATGCTCACTCCTTCGTTGGCGGCAATATTCAGCACCAGCGGGGAGTAAAAGCGGTTGGTGCCTGCTGTTGGTCTTTGCGAAGCGTTTGAAAAGGAAGGCTTGGGCTGCGCGGGTTCGGGTCCGGCGGATGCTTCAACCGGAGCAGGCTGCGGTGCGGTATGAACCGGTTCGGCGGCTTCCGTTTGTATGCGGGCGATGACGGCGCCCACCGGCACCACATCGTTTACCTGGTAAAGTTGTTCATGCAGCACGCCTTCAACGCTCGAGGGCACTTCACTGTCTACCTTGTCGGTAGCGATATCCAACACTGTTTCATCCATTGCGATGGTGTCGCCGGGATTCTTGTGCCACTTCAGAATGGTGGCTTCCATAATACTTTCTCCCAATTTTGGCATTACCAGGTCAACTATGGCCATAACAGTGGATTAGATATTTGTTCCGGACAAAAGTAAGGAATTGCATTTTCTAAGGCGAAAAAAAACTAACGGGTGTTAGCGGCGCACTGGGCGCGAAATCTTTTTAAATTGACAAATATTGCGTCTCCCCTTTGCCCTTTCGCCCTCACTCCCCCATCTTCTTCCTCAGCAAATTCAACGCCTGCATCGCCGTGGTCTCGATGTTGCGCATGCGGTCAAACCGGAACTGAAAACGGTGCGTTACCACACTATCCCTGTCACCAACCGCCACCCAAACCGTTCCTACCGGCTTCGCCTCGCTGCCGCCATCGGGACCCATGATGCCCGACGTGGCAATACAGTAGTCGGCTTTCAATGCAGCGATCCCTCCTTTCACCATTTCCTTTACTGTTTCTTCACTCACCGCGCCAAACGATTCGATCGTCTGCGGGTTTACCTGCAACACATCCGTCTTCACGCCGTTTGCATAACTCACCACGCTGCCCCTGAAGATCGAAGAAGATCCGGGGATGCTGGTGATCAGGTGCGCAATATATCCACCTGTGCAACTTTCGGCGGTGCACAGTGTCTTATTCTTTTCCCTCAGCACCCTGCTCACCACCTGCGCCATCGTAAGATCTTCATCCGTTACCATCCATGTGGCGACATTTTTTTTCAGCACCGAAAACCGGCCGTCTATCTCACGCGCAAGCGCCTCGCGGTTACTACCGGTGCCGGTTATACGTAAACGAACCATGCCGTGGCCGGGCAGGTAGGCCAGTTTTAAATAGGGCGGCAGGGCCATTTCCCAGTTGCGGATGTGTTCGGCCAGCGCCGATTCTCCAATACCCACCGTCAGCAGTGTTCTGTGCAGTATCGCTGCCGGCGTAAACTTTTCTTTGAGCAGCGGAATTACCGTGGTGGTCATCATGCCCTGCATCTCGTAGGGTACGCCGGGCATGGAAATAAACACCGCGCCGTCTTTTTCGAAAAGCATGCCCGGTGCGGTTCCCCGTGCATTGTGAATCACGGTGCAGGCTTCGGGAACTTCAGCCTGCTTCCTGTTTATGTCGGTGAAGGGCCGTTTAAAGACATCTTCAAAGAGGTGCCGCACGTGTTCCAGCACATCCTGGTTGACGATCAGCCTGCTCCCGAAATATTCACACAAAAGAGGTTTTGTAATGTCATCGGCCGTAGGGCCGAGGCCGCCTGTGATCAATATTATTTTGGAGTGCCGTCTTTCCTCGTCGAGGGCTTCGCGTATCTCCGCGGCGTTGTCGCCAACGGCAACTCTTTTTCTCACCCAAAATCCCTGTTCGTTCAGTTGCCGGCCAATCCATGCACTGTTGGTATCGATCACCTGGCCAATCATCAGTTCGTCTCCAATGGTGATGATGGAAGTCATCACCGGTTCGTTATCCATAGCTAGTAAAATTTATGGCGCCGGGTTCTTTACATCCGGCATGCCGCCTGTTTTCACCACCGTTGCGGGATTGCCCACAACAGTGGAGTAGGGCGGAACGTTCCCGGTTACAAAAGCGCCGCCGCCCACCCGTGATCCTCTGCCGATCACCACACCGCCCACAATGATCGCATGCGGGCCCACCCACACTTCATCTTCAATTACAGGATATTCGTTCGAGCGCGTTCCGTCTTTTGCGATCCGTTCCCTTTTACCTAATGTAACACCGTTGAAGAAGGTAACGTTTTTGCCGATGATCGAACGTCCGTTCACCACCACGCCCCACCCGTGTACAAGCGCAAAACCTCCGTCGATTTTTGTTTTCCAGGGCAGGTCTATGCCGGCCTTGTTGCAGGCCCGGCGATGCAGGAGCCGGAAAAAAATGTGAACCATCCGGCCGAAAAATTTCGCATCGCGCGTAGCCTGGCACACCCGTAGCGTGATCATCGGTCTGAATGTCCGGTCAGTAAAATAGCCCGATAACAGATACCTGAATGAATAGCTGCCCCTTTTCCTGATGGTATCGGACTTCAATGCGGTTAGCTTCATCGGCTGCTTATTTCGTTATCATTCCGTCGACGCTGATCTTGCCAGGCCCTAAAATGAGAATGATGATAAATATGAGTACAAAAAGCGCGGCATGCTCGCCTTCTCCCAATATATCCATCTTGTGGCCCTTTACGACGGCGACGGATACGTCAATGATCAGGGGTATGGCGGCGAGCCTTGTGAATAACCCGAGCATAAGAAAAACAGAACAAAAAAATTCAGCGAAGATCACCAGTGAGAGACTGACCGGGGCGCTCATCCCGAGGAAGTGTATAAAATTTTGCGAATACTGGTTGAAATGAACGAGCTTGTCGTATCCATGATGGATCATCAGGATGCCCGCCCCCACCCGTAGTACAAACATCGCCAGGTTAAAAGAAGATGCGCTGTGGCTGGTACTGAACAGTTTTTTCATGGTTAGTTTTTACGTTCGAATGCAAAGGAATTTGAAAGCACTCAATTTATCAAAAAAGATTGTTAATCCTCCCATTTATCCACACGTGTTTGGAATGATGTTTGGTCAAAAATAAAATATTTAGAATCTTTACCGTTGCCGTCTCAAAAGACCTATAACGAATAATTTTCCAGATGAAGAAACCGCCTGTACTACTCCTGTTGATCGGTCTTTCGTACTTCGCATCAGCACAGCAATCCCGTTTCATCAACGACCCGCAGGCTTCCTTCAACCAGGCAAAGGAATTTTTTCAGAAAGAACAATACAGTCTTGCCTACCCGATATTAAAGGACCTTCAGTTGCGACTTCGGGAAACCGACAGGAGCAATGATGCCCTGAACTACCAGGAAGTGCGGTACTATACCATTGTGTGTGCCCTTAAGCAGAACGAAGAGCGCGCCGAATACAACGCACAGGAATTCGTGGACCTCGAAGATAACAGCGCGCGGGTGCAGATGATGAGCTACCACCTGGCTGAGTACCATTTCAGGAAACAGGATTATCCCAAAGCGATTGCGGCATTCGAAAATGTGAACATATCTAACCTTTCGAATGATGAGATAGCCGTCATGAAATTTCACCTCGGCTACTCGTACTTTACCGTTAAACGCTTCGAGCAGGCCAAGCCCCTGCTCAACGTCATCCGGCAGATGCCGAAAGATCCCAATTACGAAGACGCCAATTATTACTACGGATTTATTGCTTTTTACGATCGCGACTACAGCGATGCGCTCGAAGCGTTTCGCATTGTCGAGAATCACCCGCAATACGGGAAAGTGGTTCCTTATTATATTTCCACGATCCAGTATTCGCTGAAGCAGGAAGATAAGGCTTTGGCCTATGCGGAAGATAAACTGAAAGGCGGCAGCCAGGTGTACGACCTGGAAATGCGCCAACTGGTGGGCCATAGCTATTTCGAGAAAAAACAATTCGACAAGGCGTTGCCTTACCTCGAAGAATATGTGAACAAATCAAAGAAGGTAAGCCGCCAGGACCTGTATGAATTAAGCTATTGCTACTACCAAACCAAGAACCTTCCTAAAGCCATCGAGGGCTTCAAGCAACTGGGAGGAAAAGAAGATTCACTGGCGCAGGACGCCATGTACCTGTTGGGCGATGCTTACCTGAAAACGAACCAGAAGGCAAATGCCCGCAACGCCTTCCTCTTCTGCTCAACAAACAGCAGCAATGCCAAGCAGAAAGAAATTTCAGCGTTCAATTACGGGAAACTTTCCTTTGAGCTCGGTCACCAGGACGTGGCGCTGAAGGAACTGCAGAAGTTTATCCAGGAATTTCCGCAATCGGAATACAATGCCGAGGCAAAGGACCTGCTTGTAGCAGTGCTGGCCAATACCAGCAACTACCGCGAGGCGCTCGTGATGATCGATGGTATGCAAAACCCATCTGCAACGGCCCGCCAACTGTATCCGCGAATACTGTTCGGGCGTGCATCGGAACTCATTAACGACGGCATGCTGGCCGAGGCGAAGGAACTGCTGACGAAGGCAGAGAAGCAGCCCAACAATCAATCGGTATTGCCCTTCGTGCAGTTCTGGAAAGGCGAGATCGCCTACAGGCAGAACAATATTGACGAAGCCGTGAGGTATTATTTCGACTACCTGAGGAGCAGCCAGCCGAGTGGCGAAATTTCGCCGAAGGCCGCAAAATACAATCTTGGCTATTGCTACCTGAAAAAAGAAAATTACAACCAGGCTGCAGGCTTTTTTGAGGAGATTGTGAAAACACCAAAATTGAATGCGGAGCCGATGGAGCAGGATGCGTTCCTGCGCACCGCAGACTGCTACTACATGAACCGCGACTACCGCAAAGCAGACGCAATCTATTCGAAGGTGATCGACTATTCATGGCCGTCGTCGGATTACGCTACTTTTCAAAAGGCATTGATAGAAGGCGTGAGCAATGGGAAAAGAAAAATCGACCTGCTGACCACCATGATCAGAAGGTATCCCACCTCCGCGCTGCGTGCCGATGCAAACATGGAAATAGCCAACACGTACCTCGCCAACGAACAGTACCGCGAGGCCATTACTTTTTTGAAGAATGTGGTAAACGAATCCGCTTCTTCATTAAAGCCCACCGCGCATTTGCGGCTTGGCATCGCTTATTATAATTTAAACAATAATAAAGAGGCGCTCAATCAATACACCACGCTGCTGGAACAATTTCCCAATTCTGCCCAGGCCGAATCGGCCCTTGAAAATGCCCGCACCATTTATATTGATGAAGGGAGAAGCGCGGAATACGTAGAGTTCGCACGGAAAATGGGCAAGGACATTTCTTCGTCGCAGGAAGATGAACTTGCCTACCAGGAAGCGGAAGTGCAGTTCAACAACGGCAACTTCAATGGCGCGGTGACCGAGTTTGAAGACTATCTTTCAAAATTCCCCAATGGGAAATATTCATTAGAGGCGCTGTATTATAAAAGCGAAATATACCTGAACCAGAAAAATTACGCGAAAGCTGCAGAAGGATATGAAGCTTTGGCCGACAGGGTGCCGCACAAGTTTGGTGAGAAATCGTTGCTGCAGGCGGCACGGCTGAACTTTTTTAATCTGAAGAATTACGAAAAGTCGGAAAAATATTTTACAAAGCTGAAGGAATTTGCGTCGGGCCAGGAGTCGAGGATGGAAGCCATGAGGGGCCTGCTGCGCAGCCAGTTCCAGTTGAAGAAATGGAGCGAAGCGGTAACCAATGCGAAGGATCTGCTCGATGAAAAGGCCGCCGGTACCGACGACAAGGTGCTCGCGAACATTGCCATCGCAAAATCGGCACAACTCGATAACAACTGCGAAACGGCTATTACGCACTACCGCATGGTTACCTCACTGAGTAAATCGGCTTATGGTGCAGAGGCGCGATATGAAATCGCGAACTGCCTGTTCAGCCAGAACAGGTATGCCGATGCCGAAAAAGCTGCATTCGATGTGATCAACAAATCCGGCTCTTATGAATTGTGGGTAACCAGGGCATACATCCTTCTTGGCGATATTTATTACAAGCAGAAGGACTATTTCAATGCGAAGGCTACGTACAAAAGTGTGGCGGAAAATGCAAAGCTGGAAGACCTGAGGCAGGAAGCAGACAGGAAACTGAAAGAAGTTACCGAGGAGGAAGCAAGAGGCAGCAAAGTGGAACAGTAAAATGCACAGTATCGTTTAAAAATGATTTTCAGGTTATAAACCATCTAATGAATAAAGCAGCAAAAATATTCCTGGTGACCATCCTGTTGGCAGCGGCATCTTATCCGGCGGTTGCACAGGATTCGAGCAAGAGGAGAACGATCGACATTACCTCCACCTTTAAACCCGAGCTTCGGGAATCGTCGAAGCTCAACTTCCAGGCATCGCCGGTCATCGCCGACACCGTGAGGCCGAGGTTAACCTACGATATCCCATCAGAAAATTTGTTGTTCAAATACCAGCCCGCCGAACTGAAGCCTGTTGCGCTTGAATCAGATACGCTGGGCGGCTGGGGCTACAGCAATTTCATTAAGGTGGGCATTGGCAACGTGCACCAGCCTTATGTAAAGGCCGGGTTTAGTTTTGGCGATGGAAAAAGCACCTTTATCAATATCTTCGGTGACCACTTTACGTCAAAAGGTGATCTGCCTTTCCAGAAGAACAGCCTCACGAAAGTTGGCGCAGCATTAACCTATAAAACACCCCGTAA
>CBIGXK010000158.1:0-8508 GCA_966193805.1 uncultured bacterium
TTGTAAGTCTTTGAAATATTATTAGAAAATGACGACTTTGTGAAATAAAACTTATTTATGAAGACGATTACAGACAGGCATCAGTTTATTCTGAAAAGGCTCAGTGAGAGGGGCAAGGTAAGCATCCCCCAGCTTATTGATGAAATGCAGGTGAGCGGGGTGACCATCAGGAAAGACCTGAAACTGCTTGAAGAAAAGAAGCTCCTTTTCCGTACCCGCGGCGGCGGCTCCATTAATAATCCTTATGCCATAGAGCGGCCCATTGATGAGAAAGAGTTTATTAAGTCGGACGAGAAAAAGAAGATCGCGAAGGCTGCTCTTGGCCTTATTGGTCATAATGACTCTATCATTATCGGTTCGGGCACCACGGTGTTTGAGCTGGCGCGTCAGCTGCATCCTGATAAAAGGATCATTGTTATTACGCCTGCGCTGAAAGTCGCATTGGAGCTAAGTAACCGTCCCCATGTGGAAGTGCTTCAGTTGGGAGGGCTGGTGCATCAAAGTTCATCTTCCACTGCGGGTTCGTTTGCCGAGAAAATACTGGATGAACTGTCGTGCGGCGTTCTTTTTTTGGGGGTTGATGGTATTGACCTGGAGCATGGGTTGACCATTACGAATATTGTGGAGGCGGGCCTTAACCAGAAAATGATCAAGCTGGCGCAGACGGTTGTGGTGCTGGCCGACAGCTCAAAATTCGACCGGCGCGGGTTAGGAAAAATATGCAACCTCGACCAGATCGATTACATCATCACTGACAGCGACGTAAACAGCGAAATAGTGAACAAAATTGAAAAGTCTGGTGTTAAGGTGGTTATTGCGGAATAGATTTGGTGGGAAATATCAATCGTCATCGATTTGTTAAAGGTCTCATCATTTGGTTTATAGAATGTACTTTTTTATTTAATAAACGCAAAGCCCTGCGAGTTTCAGAAAGCAATGTCTTTTCCGGGTCGGGTTCAATGCCGTCAAATCGGTTATGCCCGATGGTCTCTTCGTCAATTAATTTACCATGCGTAAAGTAATACCGGGCGATAAAATTTAATTCTGTCGTGTCGTACGACACGGGATATTTCGGGGAAATGTTTTGTGCGCTTGCGCTGATGGCCCCGCAACAATATAGCAGCAGAAACGCGAAGTAAAATATCCATCTCATCTTCCAGCTACCCTTGTCAACCCAGGCATGCCTGGATATTATTTTTTACTATGCTGGCAGTCTGACCAACAACATAAGTGGATTTATCGCTCAGATATATTTTGCAATTGCGTCCCTCAGAGACAACTTTTACAACCTGCAACGGATTGATGTAGATGGAGCTGCCCGGCTCATCCCCGGCTATTTGATAGAAATTCATTGTCATGCGGTCGATTTGTTCCAAAGTTAATTATTATCTGAAAGAGTGCCTTTTGTTGCTACCGGTGAGCGAAACAGTAAAAAAATACTAACTTCTCACTGATGGCACTCCAACCCGAACGCGTCGAATTCTTCCTGCAGCAAATGGAAGATTCCGCGCCCAACACTTTTCGTGGCAACACGGCGCAGTTATTCGAACACCTCGACACCGAGATCAAGGACAATCCCGTGTTCGCGCAATATGAATCATCGAAAGCTAAATGGTTGCAATGGCTGGAAGATATTGAATCGCAGAGTTACGGCACCGACTGGGAAATGCCCACTTCTTTCGAAGACGCGAAGCAGCTCGCCTACGCTGTGTCTCGTAAGATCGCCGGCGAAGCCGACAATACCATGTTCCTGTTCACTGTAACGGGAAAGGACAAATTCAGGGAGGCGGTGCAGGAATTCAACCGGCTGTTTCTGCCCCATTTTCGACAGGCGATCACAGACATCAGTAATGCCAACCCGGAGTATGCATCGGCTACCATTCGTAAAGCGCGCGGCAGTACGGTGTTCATCATTCACGGTCACGATCATGGGCTGAAATCAGAATTGGAACTGTTGCTTACTAACGGCGGGGTGCCTTATGTTGTGCTGCACGAACAGCCCGATAAAGGCAGGACGATCATCGACAAACTGTTGGAAGAAAGTGAACGGTCGTCGTTTGCGATCGCTATCCTGTCGCCCGACGACCTTCTCTCTTCCGGCGCCTACCGGGCACGGCAAAACGTGATCCTGGAGATGGGCTACTTCATCGGACTGCTCGGCAAGGAACGGGTGCGGCTGCTGGTGAAAGGCGACGTTGAAGTTCCATCAGATCTTTACGGGATCCTCTACGAGAAATATGACAGTGGCGGCGGCTGGAAAAGCAAACTCGCCAAGGAACTGATAGCAGCGGGCATATTCGTCGACCTGCAGGCAGTCATCAGCCACTATTGATGCGGTAATCCTATAAACCACTTTTACCGGCGCTTCTTTTTTGGTGCCGGCAACTGTTTGTTGCACTGCAACGCAAGGTCCACCCAGTGATGCAACTGCCGCTTCGTCTTTAGCCGCTCCTCGCTTACATAACCAAAGCCCGTCATCGTTCTGCCGATGCGCAGCATGGGATCGAGCGTTTTTTCGTTTACTGCCTTTTGAAATTCATCCGGAGCGAGCCTTAGCAAAAGACTGTCGGACCTCACCACCACGCACATCTTGCCGCGCACCATAAAACACAATCCGCCAAACATCTTCTTTTCAACAATGTCATTAATGTTGAAGGCAGTAAGCATTTCCCTGACGCGCGCCGCGAGTTGTTCGTTGTAGGCCATAGTCTAAAGATACTCGATAGCGATGTTGAACCACGCACGGTCTATTTGCTGCGTTCCTTTCTTATCGTTTGCCTCGCGTTCTTTTTGTTCGTGTGATTGGTTTGCGCCTCATCAATGGAGTGAGTGGCGAGCACGTCCGATTCCTTTTCTGCCAGGTCCGAAAGTTTCACATAGTACTTCTTCAGCGCGTTCAATTCTTCTTCCGTCAGGTCCTCTATATCCACAATACGGTTGCTGGCGCCACTGCTCGCCGCTATCAGTTCGTTGAGCTTTATCTGTATAGCCATGGTGTCCTTGTTCTGCGACTGCTGGATCACAAAGACCATCAGGAAGGTGATAATGGTGGTGCCGGTGTTGATCACCAACTGCCAGGTGTCGGAAAATCCGAAAAGCGGCCCGCTAACGGCCCAGATGATAACAATGGTAAAGGCGGTAAGAAAAGCTGCGGGCCTGCCCGTGACTTTCGTAACGACGGTGGAAAACCGGTCAAACATTTTGCCGGCCTTTTTTTTCTTTGTTGGCATGTTTTAGTTTTTCACGGGAAGAACTGCAAATGACAGGCCGTGGTCGGCCGCTACTTTGACTGATCCGGTTAAATACCACTGGTGGAACGATATTTTAAAGAGTTAATGACGCTAACGTTTTCAGCATTCATAACCTTTAAAATAACACGTATGTTTTACCATGTAAAGGACCTCCAATTCAATGCGAGAGTGTCCAAACCGGATCCGGCATTTGCCACATTGCTGCTGGAACAGTTTGGCGGGGCAAATGGGGAATTGGCTGCAGCGATGCGGTATTTTGTTCAGGCCTTCGGTGCAAGAAATCCCTATCCCGACAAATATGACCTGCTGATGGACATCGCCACCGAAGAGTTCAGTCACCTGGAAATTGTAGGCGCAACGATACAAATGCTGCTCACCGGCATTAACGGGGATCTAAAAGAAGCCGCAGAAAAATCCGAGATCATGCAGTTGCTCAATGGCAAAACGGCGAAGGAATCATTTATTCACCAGGCCATGGTGGCCCCGCAGTTCATGGTGGGCAGCGCCGGCGGACCTGCGATAACCAACTGCCAGGGCGTACCGTGGACGGCTGCCTACATCAATGGCGACGCCACCGGCGAGCTGACTGCCGACCTGCAGTCTGACATCGCCGCTGAGTCGCGTGCGAAGATGGTGTATGAATACCTGCTGCAATTCACTGACGACCCTTATGTGAAAGAAACGCTGCGGTTTTTGATGACAAGGGAGGTGGCCCACTTCCAGATGTTCGAAGCGGCGCTGCAAACCATCAAGCCTAACTTTCCGCCGGGAACACTTCAAAGTGACCCGCGTTACAGTAACCTGTATTTTAATATGTCGAGCGGCGCCACCATCAGGGGACCCTGGAACCAGGGAGAAAGCCCGGAACTCGGCGAAGCCTGGCAGTTTATTGAAGATCCCATTCAGCATGTGCTGGATACAAACGGCCTACTCGACCAAAAGGCAGAAGGAACAACACGCACCGAAAAGAAGGTACAGGAAATGAACCAAACATTGGGGCAGGCGCGCAGAGCAACCGTCGACGCGGCCGCACCGATAGGTCCGCAGCAATGGAACTCGCCGATCGCGGCAGAGGATGTCAAAGGCAAAACGACCAAAAGAAAATAATGGATCAATCGCCAAAGGTTGATATCGTGTATTACACCGATCCGCTCTGCTGCTGGAGCTGGGCCATGGAAGCGCCATTGACCCGGTTGAAGGAAGAATATGCAGGAAAGATCCGGTGGCGCAATTGTATGGGAGGGCTGATTCCCGACTGGAAGCATTTTCGGGATGAAGTGAATCACGTGAGCAGGCCGGCACAGATGGGACCTATTTGGATGGAGGCGGCGCACACAACGGGCACCGCCATCAACAGCACGATATGGACAGAAGATCCTCCCACTTCTTCCTATCTGTCGTGCATTGCCGTAAAAAGTGCGGGTTTGCAGTCGCCGGCGGCAGAAGAACAATACCTGCATCAATTGCGCGCGGCGGTGATGGCCGGCGGGATCAACATATCCTATGAAACGACGCTGGTGCGGCTGGCCCGGGCGTTAAGTGCGGAGCAGCCGGAGCTGCTCGATATACAGTTATTTTGTGACGACCTCAGAAACGGTCGCGGCTCGGAGGCATTCAAAAAGGATCTCCAGGAAGTACAGCAACTCCAGATTCACCGCTTTCCCACTCTGCTGATGAAAAACCCCGGCCGTGCATCTCTGCTGATTACGGGCTTCCGTCCTTATGAGGTGTTGGCGGCTACCGTCGAAAAAATGCTGGCCGGTCCATAGAACATCTGCCACGACAAAAGAGTGTCTGGTGTATCACGTGCTGGTGTATACGCTGAGATTTTGATGGCACGCCGCCGCAAAAAAGCGTGCCACTACAATAATCAGCGCGATTGAACGGCACGGATTTTTAGTAAAGATTACGGTCATGTTACCCGTTACCGTGTTACCTATACTCGTACTACCGTTTACTTTCCGCGAAAAAACCGGCCAGTGTCTAATTCGCCTGCTGCAGCGTGGCGGGCGCCACCTGTTGCGGGTAACCGTAATGGATGGTGAGTTAGAGAAACTGCTGACCGGCGCCAACACTTTCGAAGTGCGCAATGGTTTTGTTGCTGCTGAATTGTCGCCACAGCCCGGTGCACAGCGTGAACTGCAGTTGGCGATCATTGACGCGCTCGATGAACATTTCTCAAAGGCTTCATTGCGCGAAAAGCTGGCCCGTTATTGAACAGGCCTATACAATAACTTGTTGGATAGTGGTCAGTGTCCCAGAACTTCTTTCGGTGGCTTTTCCGGCTCTTCGTTTCCGTGGTGGCAGGTAAAGCAGGTTATCCTGTCTTCCTTTTCATTGCCGAAATATTTTTTATTGATACGCCTGGCCATGCGTATCATGCCTCGGGCAATATCCTTGTGCTCATTTTCATCGCTTGCAAAGTCAAGTTTTTTGGGGTCGGTTTTGCTTTTAGCGTGGCAAAAACTGCACTTTACGCCGAGGGCAGTCTTAAATCCTTTCATGACGAGCTCCAGCTCATCCTCGCTAATGTTCTTATCCAACACCTTCAAATTCTTAAATTTCGGTTTCTCAGTAAAGCTGAGCGAACAGCAGGCGACAATAATGACGATTAGCGACAAAACAACCATTTTTCTATGCATAAGTGCCAGTTTTTCTGTTGAATTTACTGAAATTATCGAAACAGCGCCTGGAAATGCCTATTGCAGGCGAAAACGCGTAATGAAGATTTGCGGGGTAAATTGCCCGTTACTTTCGGGTGCGGCATACATTCGATTGACCACATCCATACCCTTAACTACTTTTCCGAATGCCGCATAGCCTTGCCCGTCAGGATTATTTTCACCGCCAAAGTCATATCCGGGCTGGTCGCCCACGCAGATAAAAAATTCTGTATTGGCCGTTCCTGGCTCCTGCCGCGCCAGCGACACTGTACCATTGGTATGGGAAAGTTTGGTTTGCGCGGTGGTTTCGTGTTGAATGCCGGGAATTTTCTGCAATAGATGGTTATTCGTTTTCCAGATGCCGCCCTGGATAATTTCAGATTTTGGCGCGAAAGGCGGCTGGTCCTCATCCACGAGTACGCGGTAGAAGGATGACTTCTCATAATAACCGGAGTCGATGTACGACAGGAACGCTGCGACAGTTACCGGGGCCTGTTTGGGATAGAGTTCAATTTCAATGTCACCGTACTGGGTAGTGATCTCCACATGAGGGTTTCCTGTTTTCTCCGTTCGGCACGCATACGCACTCAGGCACACGATCAAAAATATTGGAAGCATCCGTTTCATCGTCCGGTAAGCTAACAAAAGTTGCGTTGATTTCCACATAACCGGTGTTCAGAGTTGGATCATAACACTTCCAAAAGAGAAACCCCGCAATAGGCGGGGTTTCTGCATATCTATAAAAGATATTTATTGGCAATCATAAACAGCCCTGGTCACATTTTTAAGATTGAAGAAATAGTCGTTGCCAGGAATAACCATTAAGGGAAGCCCCCTGGAATTATATCTCTCCTGAATCGATGAATTATTCCTGCTGTAGTTTCTGTGAATGAACTGGAAAACCGGGTGCGCACGGAAGATGCTTACCTTGGTATAATCGTACCATGAAGATTTCCAACCAATCACTCCAAGGTTGCCGCGGTTGTCGTAAGTGTACGTTGGGTTGCGTTCCGGTTGCAGCGGATTAACGATTCCTTCGATGTCGTTATTCAGCGTGTTTTTGATGTTTTCTTTAATAATTCTGCCTTGCGAATCGTAAGTCAATGTAGAGATCCAGATCTGCAGCGGCACGTGATGGACGCCGTCCCAGAAACCCCTGTTTAAAGTATCTGTAACGATTCTGTTGTTGGCATCGTAACCATAAAAATGCCAGCTATCTCCAAAATCCCCCTCAATACGATATTCCTTCAGCCTTCCCAGCTTATCATAAAAGAAATAGTGATCGTCAGCAATAGGATCGTCAAAAAGCAAACTCACCGGATTGCCCGCTTTATTGTACGTAAAAAGGCCGTTAATGGTCGCTAATCCCTCGCCATAACTCTGGTAAATACGCCGCAGCTTGCAGTTCGAAAATTCATTCGAAACGGGAAACGTTAGATCGCTGGTTTCTTCGAGGGTAATGGAATCATTTGTAACCGTGTCAATCGATTTGGTACAGGCAACAACCTGCAGCAGGCAGACAAAAATAAGGGCTCTGACCGGCCAATGGTTTGTTTTCATTTTTTTGCGTTTGTTGTTTGTGTATGTAATGATAAGAGAAACTTGAATTGCGGAGGCAGGAATGAGAACAGTGACCACATACGGCAACCGGGAGAACATCCGATCATATTCGGGGGTGCGGCAATGGGTTTGATTTTCATTTCACGGTTAAGGTTTATTGACTAAAGATAAATCAGGATATCATCAAAAATTCCCGTAGAACTACGGTATACCCTAAGAGTAGTGGACTTTACATGCGATGTTTCGGAGGGATATAGTAGTGCAGGCTTCCGGCTCTTTGCTGATTGCGCCGTACAGCTTTTAGGCGTTCACTAAGAAACTGGTGCATAAAAATAGTCTTTTCCCCGGTTATCGGTATCGCTATGTTTACACGGGCAGTTCTCCGTTGCCTGTTCTCGACACGCTTTATTTAAATAATGACCGGGGTATATTTGTAGACGAATTTGAGTATGATGCGGCCGGCCGCATGACCCGTGTGCTGCGCCGCCAGATCGAGCAGGGTGCAAATGGCAAACCAGAAGCGGATGTAGAGCTGCGCTACTTCTACGACCTCCGCAGCAATCGCCAGGAACACCCGGATAATCCAGGTTACCCGGGATTGATTCTGTACAATAGTAAGCCGAGCTTATATTCACTGCATCGGGTGTGGCAGATCAGGTACCGCGACTTCAGCAAAAACGCAACCGCTACAGGCGAAACGTACAATGAAGAGGGACTCCCCACCAAATTTTCCGATTCGACAAACACCTATTTTCAACCGTTCCTCAGTGCCGATCCGGGGGCGACCGTGCAGTATGATTGTGAGTAAGGTTATGGTTTGCGGACAAAAAAGTAAAATGACTTCCAGAAAAGCGCTCGAGCCGCTGCGACATGACTTTGGCAACGAGGGTTATTTAAGGGAAGGAGCGGCTTTATATTCAACCCACTGTTTCTGTTACGCGCAAAGCAGGTTGCTGGTGAGATAAAATACGAGAATCAGGAATGTTTTAGACATTGATGCGTTTTATGACGGTACGGGATGTTAAGATGATCGT
>CBIGXK010000159.1:0-8461 GCA_966193805.1 uncultured bacterium
GGTATAATAACCGTTCAATGCGAGCAACTCTTCGTGGGTGCCCTGTTCAGTGATGCGTCCATCTTCGAGCACCAGTATCTTATCAAATTTAAAAAATGGCAGGATCCGGTGAGTGATCACGAGGGCCGTGCGGTCGTTGAGGAACCTGGTGAGATTTTCCAGGATGTCCTTTTCCGTTCTCGAATCAACGGCGCTAAGGCAGTCATCGAAGATGATCAGCCTCGGGTTTTTTATGAGTCCCCTGGCAATGGAAATACGCTGTTTTTGCCCGCCGCTCAACGTCACGCCCCTCTCTCCCACCATCGTCTCAAACTTGTCATGAAAAGCAAGGATCTCCTTCTCAATGCTGGCATAGCGGGCGGCTTGTTGAACCAGCTCGGGCGAGGCATCCTTCACGCCGAACAAGATGTTGTTGGCGATGGTGTCGCTGAAGAGAAAAACATCCTGTGGTACATAGCTGATCTCCCTGCGCAGGTGTTCCAAATCGATGTGCCGGATGTCGGCGCCATCAATGAGTATTCTCCCCGAATCCACGTCGAACAAGCGGAGCATTAGCTGTGCAACGGTCGTCTTGCCACTTCCGGTGTGCCCCACAAGCGCCACTTTCTCACCTTTTTTAATCTGAAGATTAAAATCTTTCAGCGCGTGAATGCCCGTATTCGGGTAGGTAAAGTTGATCTGTTCGAAGGCAATGTTCCCCTCGATGGGGTTCTCCAGGGCGTTTTGAGGATTGCGGATATCCGGCACCGTATGAAGGAACTCGTTCACCCTTTTTTGCGAGGCGGCGGCGCGCTGGATCATGCTGGCCGTCCACCCGATGGCGCTTACGGGAAAGGTGAGCATATTGATGTACATCACAAATTCCGCGATCGTTCCCACCGACATGCCATGGGCGCCATTGATGGCGTAGAGTCCGCCGATCATGATCGTTAGCAGCGTACTCAGCCCGATCAGCAAGGCCATCGACGGGAAGTATACCGCCTCGAGCCTGGCAAGTCCGATAGCATTCTTTTTGTAGGCCTCACTGTTCACGTCGAAGAAGCGAAGCATCGCCTTTTCCTGCACGAACGATTTGATAACCCTGATGCCGGAATACGATTCCTGTGCGTTGGTGGTGAGGCTGGCCAGCAGCGCCTGTATTTTTTCGCTTTTGCGGTGGATGACGGTGTTTACCGTGTAAATGGTGATGGCCAGTATCGGCAACGGCGACAGCACGTAAAGCGTCAGCTCCCAGTCTTTGCGGATCATATAAAACAGGCAAAACGAGATGCGGAACACGAGGTTGACGAGGTACATGATCGCCGGACCGGTGTACATGCGTACGCGGCTCACATCTTCGGAGATGCGGCTCATCAGGTCGCCCGTGCTGTGCGTTTTGTAAAAGTTGAGGTCGAGTTGCAGGTAGTGATTAAAGACTTCATTTTTTTGGTCGAATTCGATGTGCCGGCTCATCACGATGATAGTTTGCCGCATCAGGAACATGAAAAATCCGGACAGCAATGCGAACACAAGAATGGTGACGCTGAACGCTGCCACTTTTCCGGCAAACGAAAGGTTGTAGCTGGCGAGTTGGTCGTTGAACACGGCAACGAGCGGATCGAAAGAAGCGGGATTGGGTTGGATAGGATCGCCGAGATGCTGCTGCAGCATGTCGAAAATAAAACCGGTGATCTGCGGCGCCAGTATGGCGAAGTAATTCGACAGGATAATGAACAGGATGCCGAAGAAAAACCGGAAACGGTACTTCCACAGGTATTTATTTAGCGAACGCAGGTGTTTCATTGATACGAAGATACGGAAGACGGGAAACGGGCAATGGGAAACGGGCAATGGGCAATAGGCAATGGGCAATAGGCAATAGAATCAGTTTTAACTTTTAACTTTTAACTTTTAACTTTTAACTTTCCGTCCCACCTTCAACAGCTCAATCCCGCTAACACATACAATTGTCGTGGCGCAGATCACGCCTATCGCCTGCCATGGTAAAACAGTCGTCTTAAAAATCGTATCGAGGAACGGCACATAAATGATCAGCAACTGCAACAAAACCGTTAGCACGATCGCTCCCCACATTCCCCTGTTTGAAAAAATGCCACGCGAAAATATCATCCGGTGCGTTGAGCGTGAAGAAAGTGCATTGCCAAGCTGCACAAAGCAAAGCGTAGCGAATACCATCGTCTGCTGCATCCTTACTTCATAACCCTGCAACGTTGCCCACCATTGAACAAAGAGCGAAGCCACGGTCATCATGATCCCTGATAATACAATTTTCCTGACCAGCCCGCCCGCAAACAGGTTTTCTTTGGGCGGCCGCGGCGGCCTTTTCATAATATCTTTTTCGGCAGGTTCGCTTACCAGCGCAATGCCAGGCAACCCATCGGTTACCAAATTGATCCATAAAATGTGAATGGGCAGCAACGGCACCGCAAACCCCAGCAACGGCGCAAGCAATATCGTGAGTATCTCACTTAGGTTACACGACAAAACATACTGGATAAACTTTTTGATGTTTTCGTAAATACGTCTTCCTTCCCGCACCGCCTTCACGATCGTGGAGAAATTATCATCGAGCAGGATCATGTCCGAAGCCTCTTTCGCCACATCTGTACCGGTAATTCCCATGGCCAATCCAATATCCGCCTGCTTCAGCGATGGCGCATCATTCACACCGTCGCCCGTCATCGCCACAAATTCTCCATTGTCCTGCAGCGCCTTCACAATATTCAGTTTTTGAGCCGGCGACACACGCGCATAAACGGATATGTCCCTCACTTTTTCTCCAAGCTGGTTCTCCTCCAGCTTCTCCAGGTCGGCGCCGGTTCTTACATCGCTGCTTTCGCCGTCCAAAATATGCAGGCGCTCTGCAATGGCTCTGGCCGTCAGCGGCTGGTCGCCGGTGATCATCACCGTTTTGATGCCTGCCGTTTTGCATTGCTTCACCGAATCGATTACCTCTTCACGCGGCGGATCGATCATTGCCGTCATGCCCAGAAAATCTAGTTCCTTTTCCAGCGACTCGTCTATCTTCCCCGGCCTTGCGTCGAATATCCTGTAAGCAAAAAACAGCACCCTCATTCCCTGCGACGCCCATTCATCATTCAGCTTCAGCAATTCCTGGGCTCTCTCTTTGCCGCGAATGGCTGCGAGCATCTTTCCAGGCGCCCCCTTAACGAACAAAATGTATTTATCGCCATAGCCATGCAGCGTGCTCATGCGCATCCGCACCGAATCGAATGGCAATTTATCCTGCAACGGAAAATCCTGTTCTGTCCTTTCCTTCGAGGCGCCCTTCTCCAGGGCATAGTTCACGAGAGCGGTTTCAGTAGGGTCGCCGAGCAGGCTTCCATCCTTCACCACCCGCACTTCATTGTCGAGCAGCATGGCGCTGGTGAGTAGTTCCTCTTTACCCTTTTCCGCGTTTACTTTTTCCACGGTCATCACGTTTTGCGTAAGCGTTCCCGTTTTATCTGTGCAGATGTAAGTAACGGAGCCGAGCGTTTCCACTGCAGGTAATTTCCTGATGAGTGCCTTTTGCTTCACCATCCTGTTGGCGCCGCGAGCCAGGGCAATAGTAATGACGGCAGGAAGCGCTTCGGGAAGCGCGGCAACTGCCAACGACAATGCAGTGAGGAACATCTGAAATGCCGGCTCGCCACGCAGCAAACCCAGTCCAAAAACAATTATGCAGATGATGATGACGATCACCGCGAGCTGCTTACTGAACACCGACAGTCTTTTTTGCAGCGGCGTTTGTTGATAACCGGTGTCCATCAGTCCGGCAATATTCCCGATCTCCGTGTGCATGCCGGTGTCTGTAACGACCGCCTTCGCCGAGCCGTTACTAACGATGGTACCCTTGAAGATCATATTGAGCTGATCGCCCGGAACAAGTTTTTCACCCGCTACCGGTTCCGATATTTTTTCTATGGTATTGCTTTCCCCGGTTAACGATGCTTCGTCTGTCTTAAGCGAGCTGACGGAAATGAGCCTTGCGTCGGCGGGCACAATGTCCCCTGCCTCCACCAGTATCACATCGCCGGGAACGAGTTCGGAGACCGCAATTTTTGAAGGTTGGTTGTTGCGAAGCGCCACGGCATGTTGCGTGGTCATTTTCTTCAACATTCTCACCGATTGCTCCGCGTTATTTTCCTGCGAAAATCCCAGCCAGGCATTTGCGATGATAATGGCGAGAATAACGAATGCATCGGTGTGCTCGCCAACGCTGAATGAGATGACGGCCGCAATGACCAGAATAACGATCATCACGTCTTTAAACTGTCCGAAGAGAATGGCGAGCCTGGTTTTTTGTTTCGTTTCCTGCAGTTCGTTCTTTCCAAATTCCTGTTGCAGTTCGGGTATCCGGTTGTTATTGAGTCCGGACGCCGACGTCTTAAATGTTTCGAATATCTCCTCAATGCTTTGCCGGTACCACTCGCTCATGTTATTCTATTGGTTTAATCGGTCTGCTTGTCATTTGTCAAATTAGTCCTAAGTACGTTTCAGTGAAGGGCAGCGTCCATGTATTTTATCTATTTTCGTCGATAACCGTGTGCCCTCACACCCCTAAACTAAACCAAAATAAATGAGAAACCTCTTGTTTGTTGCCCTGGTGGTATTTGTCCACCGGGTCAATTATGCACAGAGCAATTATGCACTCCAGTTCAACAGCACGAACAAATATGTACAGGTAAGCGATAACGCTGCACTCGACGTCAGCGGCGCTTTTACACTGGAAGCATGGATTTACCCTACCGGCCCCGGCTCGCACGCCACCGAAGGCGGTATGATCATCAACAAGGAAAACACTTACGAAATAGCACGATTCGCAGATGGCACGATCAGGTTCGCATTAAGTGCCAATGGTGGCGGCACCGACTGGGCGTGGACCAGTTCAGGTCTTACTGCTCCGCTTAACCAATGGTCGCATCTGGCGCTGGTCAAAAATGGCGCAACGGTTACCCTGTATCTTAATAGTAAGTCGCCGGCTACTTTTAATGCGCAACCGGCAGTGCTCGCCGCAAATACTCAACCGCTAAGAATCGGTTCGCGTGCAAACTCAGCCGTTCAAAATTTCGACGGATTGATTGACGAGGTGCGCATATGGAATACAGCCAGAACACAGCATGAGGTCAAGACGAACATGTTCAATAAAAGCCTGGCCAATAACGCAAGCGGACTTGTGGCGTATTACCGGATGAATGAGGGCAGTGCAACTACCGCCAACAACTCCTGTACAAATGTTACGGGAATCAATGGTACACTTTTCAACAACCCGGTGTGGGCAGCAAGCCCGGTGCAGTTTACGGCCAACGGAATGGCGTTCGATGGTTCTAACGATTACATTAGCGTTCCTGACAACGCTGCACTCGATATTTCCAACGCAATAACGTTGGAGGCCTGGTGCTACGCTACGAAAAACACGGGCATTCAGAACGTAATTTGCAAATCGAGCCAAGCCGTTAACACCGGTTACATTTTTCCGCGTACCGATAACGGCTGGACCGATGCCGTGGTATATCTGCACATCGGTGGATGGCAACGATTGTCGGCCCCCTACCCTTCATTAAATGCCTGGCATCACCTGGCTGCCACTTATGATGGGGCCACGATTAAAATGTATATCGACGGCAACTTGGCGGCGTCGATGCCGAAGACCGGCAACATCAGCGTCAACAATAATGTGCTGGCGCTGGGGAATCAACCGGGTTACGCTGAATATTTTGGCGGCAAAGCAGATGAGATCCGTGTGTGGAACGTGGCGCGAACACAAGCGCAAATCCAAAACAATATGCAAAATGAGCTCGACCCTGCAACGCAAACTGGTCTGGTGGCCTATTACACGTTTAACCAGGGCATTCCCGATGGCGCTAATACCGGACTTTCAACGCTGATCGACCGGAAAGCAGATAATTACGGCACGCTCACAAATTTTTCGCTAAGCGGTACGTTATCCAACTATTCCACTCAATATGTTAATCTTGTTGTTTTGCCGGTACAGTGGCTGAATTTCAAAGTTCAAAAAAAAGAGGAAGAGGTATTACTCAGCTGGAGCACATCACTGGAACTGAATACAAAAAACTTTACCATTCAGCGAAGTAATGGCGGGGTTCGGTGGAACGACATTAGCATTGTGCGCGCCGCAGGTACCAGCAATACAATTTTACAGTACAGTTACACTGATGAGCATCCGGCTCCGGGCCTCAACAGCTATCGCATTTTATCAAGGGACAGCGATGGCGCAATCAGTTACAGTGAAATACAATCCGTAAAATTCGCTTCGCCTGCTGCCTCGTTTGCCGTTCTTGAAAATCCGGTGAATGGTGGGTCGCTCCGCATCAGCGTAAATAAAACGCTATTCCTGTCGTTGTACAGTTTCGACGGCAGGTTGCTTTGGGCAAAGCAATTTAAAGAAGGAACCACTTCGATTGATGTGAGCCATTTCGCAAAAGGCACATACGTGTTACAATCGATGGACACCTCGGTAAAATTCATCATACAATAACCTGTAAACCTTCATCAATAGCGACTCGTTCTATTACGGAGAAAATAATTCTATTTTGAAAGAGATCTAATATCCTTCACTTCAAGAATTTGTTTTGAAGGACGTCTTGTTACCGCGTGTATCATTGCTTTACCGAGTTCTTGCAGGGTAAGCACGCCGGAGGGTGCGAAGAACTTTATCAGCTTTGCAATAACAACATAAAGCTTTATAACATTTTTTTGATCCGCAACGGGCAGCATGGCGGCGGGACGAAAATTATAAGCTTTTGCAAAGGACATTTTCATCAGGGCGTTCTCTGTTTTACCCTTCACTCTTGCCCACATTATTCTGCCGCGCTCCGTGCTGTCGGTGCCGCTGCCGGTAATATAACAGAATACCATGTTCGGGTTCACCTTTGATAAGACGCTTGCAAAGGCAATGGTGGTATCATAAGTGATGTGATGATAACGGGTTTCTTTCATGCCGACGGAACTGATGCCCGCGCAATAAAAGCAGGCGTCGTAGCCGGCAACCTCCGTTTCAAATTCCTGCAGCTTCATAAAATCCGGCACAATCAATTCCTTCAGCCGGGCATGTTCAATGCCGCATGGCTTCCTGGAAATGCTCAACACTGATGAAACGTTCTCGTTTTGCAAACACTCTAACAACACTCCCTCCCCTGCCATTCCTGTTGATCCCGTGATAATTACTTTCATCCTGAAATTTATAATATTTTCACGTATTCGTCCAGCCGAAAGCTAACCGCCGCAAATGACCCTGAAAATGGCGCAAAGAACCCTGTAGAAACTTTTTTTCGTTGGCTACTTTTGAAATCGAAAAACAAACCAAAAAAGCAAATATTATGAAGACAAGATCAATATGGGCAAATCTTGCCGTAAGCGACCTGGCGCGCACAACAAAATTTTATACAGGCATAGGATTTAAACCCAATGGATCATCCAGCGAATTAACCAGTTTTATTGTTGGCGAGGACGAGTTCGTGATCCACTTTTTTCTAAAAGGCATACTTAAAAACGCTATAAAAGGCGAACTAGCCGATTTGCAAAAAGGGAACGAGATTATATTCACGCTTGGCGCCGAAAGTAGAGATGAAGTTGACAATTGGGAGAAAAAGGTTATCCAGGCAGGAGGAAAAATTATCTCGCAACCAGAAGAATTTGGGGAAGGATACTACGGTTTTGTTTTTTCTGACCCGGATGGACATAAGTTTAACGTCTTTTATATGTAAGCACGATGAGAAAAGTAATTGCGGCAATCAATATGACAATTGACGGATTTTGCGATCACACCTCGGGGATCCCGGATGACGAAATACATCAACATTACACGGAGCTGTTACGCAGTGCAGGCATCACTTTATACGGCAGAATTACATATGAGCTTATGCGCTACTGGCAACCTATAGTAACAAATCCAACAGGCAATAAGTCGATGGACGAATTTGCGGTAGCAATTGATAATATTCCGAAAGTCGTTTTTTCCCGAACGCTGGAAGATACCGGATGGGACACCGCAAGGTTGGCAATGAAGGATGTTAAAGAAGAAATTTTACAACTGAAGCGAATGCCAGGTAAAGATATTTTGATTGGCAGTCCGGGATTAATTGTAACCTCGATGAATCTTGAGCTGATCGATGAATTGCAGCTCTGTATTCACCCGGTTATAGCAGGGAGCGGTTTGCCGTTATTTAAAAATGTTAAGGACAAGCCTGTTCTTAAGCTTATCAAAACAAAACCCTTTAGCGGCGGTGCAGTAATTCTTTATTATGTGCCGATAAAAAAATGAATGCCGGCTGCCAGATGAGCCATTCAGACAAGTAAATTGAGCTTTTACAATGGTCAATGGATTGGATTGGACCTGGGTCCCATCGCGATAAAGAATTTCATCAACTATTCTTTGGTGCGCCTGGGTATAGATACTATCGATCCCTATCAGCCGTGCAGATTGCGGAGAGAGAGG
>CBIGXK010000160.1:0-8434 GCA_966193805.1 uncultured bacterium
TTGTACAGGTGGCAACAATTTTCAAAGATTTTCGTCCCGACGGTGTGGTAGGTGTGGGAGGTTATTCCACTTACCCGGTGCTGAGATATGCGCAGAACAAAGGGATACCGACATTCATCCATGAATCCAATTCGTTCGCAGGTAAGTCGAATATCCTTTTAGGAAAAAAAGCCACGAAGATTTTTGTATCGGGCGCAGGCATGGAAAAATTCTTTCCGAAGGAAAAGCTGCTGATAACGGGTAACCCGGTGAGAACCACGATAGCAGCAATGAATATTGATAAAGAGGATGCGATCAGGTTTTTTGGTCTCGAACCGCAAAAGAAAACGGTGCTCGTAACCGGCGGAAGTTTGGGTGCGAAGAACATCAACGAAAAAATTGCCTCAGCGATCGACGAATTCGGGAAACATGACCTGCAACTGATCTGGCAGGCGGGCAGGGCATTCGCGCCAACGGCGAAGCAAGTGTCGGAAGGGAAAGATAATATTTGGACGGGCGATTTCATTACACAGATGGAGTACGCCTTTGCGGCCGCAGACATTGTTGTGTCGCGATCGGGGGCAATGGCGGTATCGGAATTGAGCGTGGCCAGGAAGCCGGTGATATTCGTACCATTTCCGTTCGCGGCAGAGGATCACCAGACGGTGAACGCGAAGCGCCTTACAGAAAAACGGGCGGCACTGATGGTAACGGATGAGCAGGTGAACGACCAACTGATGAGCACCATCATCCAACTGGCGAAAGATGAAAACAAGCAAAACGAACTAAAAAAAAATATACGCGCATTTGCCGTAAAGGATGCAGACGAGGTGATTGCCCATGATATATTGCGGACCATCCATGATTAAACTGGAAAACATACAGCGTATTTATTTTATCGGTATCGGCGGTATCGGCATGAGTGCGCTTGCGCGGTATTTTTCCTCCCATGGAGTGAGGGTCGGCGGTTATGATAAAACAGCAACGCGGTTGACGAAGGACCTTGAAGCAGAAGGTATTCAGATTGTGTATTCGGATGCGGAGGACCTTGCACCGAAAGATGCGCAACTGGTTGTTTATACGCCGGCGGTGCCGCCGGCGCATCCGCAATTGAACTACTACCGCGAGCACGATTACAAGGTGGTGAAGAGAAGCGACGTGCTTGGCGCCATTACGGAAAACAGTTTCAATATATGTGTGGCGGGAACACACGGAAAAACGACGATCAGCACGATGGTAGCTCATATCCTGCGACACACCGGCTATGGCTGCAATGCGTTTCTGGGTGGCATTTCCGTGAATTACAACAGTAATTTCTGGAGCAGCGAAAAAAATGTATGCGTGATCGAAGCCGATGAATACGACAGAAGCTTCCTGAAACTATCGCCCGATGTGGCAGTGATCAGCGCTATGGATCCCGACCATCTTGACATATATGGAACGGAACAGGTCATGCGCGATGCGTTCGTGCAGTTTTCCGGAAAGTTAAAGCCCGATGGGCTGCTCGTGACCCGGAAAGGGCTGCCCAGGGAAAATGAAATGCATGCCAAACGCAGGTTGAACTACAGCTTCGATGATGTCACCGCAGATATTCATCCTGTCAACGTGAAGATGGAAGATGGTCATTTTCATTTTGACGTGAACATCAGCAATGACCAGGTAAAAGACGTGGAGCTGAACATGGGCGGGCTGCACAACGTAGAGAACATCAGCGTCGCCATTGCCATTGCCAGGCAATTGCGGATAGAACCGCAGCTAGTAAAGAACGCCGTCAGGGAATTCAGGGGAGTGAAACGGAGGTTCGAATACATAGTGAAAAAGAAGGACGTCGTGTACATCGATGACTATGCACATCATCCGCGCGAACTATCGGCACTTATCGGGAGCGCGAAAAAGCTGTTCAGCGGATTTCATTGCACCGTCATCTTCCAGCCGCATCTTTTTTCGCGCACGCGCGACCTTGCCTACGACTTTGCCAGAAGCCTTGATGAAGCGGATAATATTGTCGTACTGCCGATATACCCCGCAAGGGAGCAACCGATCGATGGCGTGACCGCTGAGACGATTACCGGCAAAATGAAGAATAGTCATGTGAGCATATTATCCAAACAGGAAATAGAAGGATATATAAAGAAAAAATTCGTCGCGCGAAACAGCAACAGCCGCGAGCTGGTGATAACAGCCGGGGCCGGCGACATCGATACATTGGTGGAACCTATTGGTGAACTGTTAAATGCAGCATCATGAATGCTACGAAGAACATGCGCCGCATCATCTTCCTTTGTTTCTGGCTACTGGCAGGAACGGGAATCATTGTGCTGCTGATTGCCGCGGTGAACGCAAGGAGCCACCAGGTGTGCATGGGGTACGACATCAACATCAATGGGCGCGACAGCGGGCAATGGTTCATCGACAGAAACGACATCGTGGATGTGCTGACAAAAAATAAGTCCGTTGACATCAGGAATAAGCCCATCAAATCATTCGACCTGGGCAGTATCGAAACGAAGCTGGAAAAAGAAAGCTGGGTGAAGGATGCAGAGTTGTTTTTTGACAATGAGGGAATTCTGAAAGTAAAGGTTACGGAAAGAGTGCCGGTGGCACGGCTGTTCACCCCAATGGGCAAAAGTTTTTACATCGATTCGGCGGGAAAAAAGCTGCCGCTTTCGTCGAAGATGTCTGTTAAGCTGCCGGTATTCACCGGATATCCTTACCAATCGAAAAAGGTTGGTGCGCCGGAGAAAAAGCTGATCGGCCAGATCACGCAATTGAGCCTTTACCTGGCCGACAACCCTTTCTGGATGGCGCAGATATCCCAAATAGATATTACGCCGGCGCGGCAATTTGAAATGGTGCCCACCATCGGCCACCATCTTATTGAATTCGGGGAGGCCGACGAGATAAAGGAAAAATTCCACCGCCTGTTTATTTTTTTTAAACAGGTGCTGGCAAAAACAGGAATGGATAAATACGAAAAAATAAAAGTACAGTTCGATAACCAGGTTATCGGCGTGAAAAAACAAAGTGCCAACAACTAAAAACAGCATACCATCATGAACACTGAACAACCCATTATCGTAGGACTGGATATCGGTACCACAAAAATTGCTGCCATCGCCGGCCGTAAAAATGAATATGGAAAACTGGAGATCATTGGCTTTGGAAGGGCGAATTCAAACGGCGTAAAGCACGGCCAGGTCCTGAACATCGACGAAACCATCAAGGCTATAAAGATGGCGCTCGATAATTGCTATGCTTCCAATCCTAATCTCGACATTTCAGAAGTGTATGTCGGCATTGCGGGGCATCATATAAAAAGCCTGCAAACGCGTGGCGACATTGTGCGGCACCAGAATGAAGAGGAGATATCGCAAAAAGAGATAGACCAGCTCATAGCGGATCAGTATAAAACCTACATACCGGCGGGCGACCAGATCATAGATGTGATTCCGCAGGAATTTACGGTAGATAATTTTCAAAACATTCCGAATCCCATTGGCTACGGCGGTGTTAAGGTTGGCGCAAATTTCCATATCATCACCGGCGATAAAAATGCGATAAGGAATATCAACCGCGCGGTTGAGAAAAGCGGTTTGCGCACAAAGGACCTGGTGCTGCAGCCCCTCGCTTCGTCTGCTGCGGTGATGGGGCAGGAAGACCTGGAAGCCGGTGTGGCCATCGTTGACATTGGCGGCGGCACAACCGATCTCGCGGTGTTTTATGAGGGAATTTTGAAACACACTGTTGTGATACCCTTTGGAGGAGAAAATATTACGAACGATATCAAAACGGGGCTGGGTGTTTTGAAAACACAGGCAGAGCAGATGAAGGTGCAGTTTGGATCGGCACTGTCGAATGAAGCGAAGGCCAATGCTGTAATCACCATTCCGGGGTTGAGAGGCATGCCGCCAAAAGAGATCAGCGTGAAGAATCTCGCCAGCATCATTCAGGCAAGGATGAGCGAGATCATGGACTTTGTAACCTTCCATTTAAAGCAGGTTGGCCTCGACAATAAAATGCTGAATGGCGGTATCGTTCTCACAGGGGGCGGTGCACAACTCAGGCATCTTATTCAGCTTACGGAATATACAACTGGTTTGAATGCGAGGATCGGCTATCCGAACGAACACCTGGCGCCGGGACATATTGAAGAACTCGCGAGGCCGACCTATTCAACATGCATTGGCTTAATTCTGAAAGGGTACAGCGATTACGAACACAACAGGAAGCAATTTGAGACCGGTCACGTGAAGGTAGAAGTGCCGGTGGGTTTAAGAAAACAGCAGGCAGAGGAAGTGTTTGCAGATGATGACGCACGTGGAGAAAAAGTGAAAAACAGAAAGGGATTAAAAGATTTCTGGGGCAAGTTCAAAGTAACTTTAATAGACCTTTTTAAAGAAGAAGAAGATCGCGCATTGTAAATGCGTCAATCAAAACAGCTAACTAACCTAATAAATCAATATCATGATCCATTTTGATCTACCGAAAGAAAAATCTTCCATCATCAAAGTAGTTGGTGTTGGCGGAGGTGGCAGTAATGCAGTCAATCACATGTACAGCCAGAATATAGAAGGAGTGAATTTTATTGTGTGCAACACGGATGCGCAGGCGATTGCTCAAAGCAAGGTGCCGAACAGGGTGCAACTAGGCCCGCATTTAACCCAGGGGCTGGGTGCAGGTGCCAATCCCGACATCGGAAGGCAGGCAACGGAAGAAAGTCTGGAAGAGATCAAAAGAATTCTTGAAGTAAATACCAAAATGGCGTTCATCACCGCGGGCATGGGCGGCGGCACCGGCACCGGCGGCGCACCTATCATTTCCAGGATATGCCGCGAACTAGGCATCCTTACCGTTGGCATTGTCACAACGCCGTTCTCGTATGAAGGAAAGAAACGTCAGATACAGGCAGAAGAAGGCATCAGGGTGATGAAGCAATACGTTGACACGCTGCTCGTCATCAGTAACGACAAGCTGCGCCATCAGTTCGGCAACCTGAAAATGAAAGAAGCCTTCAACCGTGCGGATAATGTTCTGGCCACCGCTGCAAAATGCATTACAGACGTGATCAACAGCACCGGCCAGATCAATGTGGACTTTGCAGATGTTTGCACCGTCATGAAAAATGGTGGCGTGGCCATCCTTGGCAGCGCCGCATGCGGTGGCGAAAACAGGGCGCAGCGCACCATCGAAGAAGCGCTTACCTCGCCGTTGCTCAACGACAATGATATTCGCGGTGCAAAATGGATCCTCATCAACATCAATTCATCGGAAGGGGAACACGAATTCACCATGGATGAGGTGGAGATCATACAAAATCACCTGCTTGAGCAGGCAGGTGAGGGCACCGATGTGATCCTGGGCATGGGTTACGACAGCACGCTCGATGATAAGATAGGTATCACACTCATCGCCACCGGCTTTGAGCACAAGGATCCGTTTAATAAACCGTCGACACGCAAGGAACCTGTGAAAGACGAGAAGATCGTGCTGACATTAACCCCTCAAACAGAAGAAAAAAGGGTTGCGGAACCTGTTAAAGCTCCTGTGGCGGAGGAGGTGAAAATACACGTTGAGCCACCCCAACTGGTAAAGGAAGAATTGGCTCCGCGGTTGAGTGTTCCCGAAGAAGAGACGAGTGGTGAAATTGCGATGGAGAATAGTAAAAATACTGTGGATAACAAAGTAGAAGCAATACGTGCAGAAAATACGAGGGAATGGGTAATTTCGAACGAATCTGTCCAGGCATCTGCAGTGTCTGGAGGATACCTTGCAAGGCCATCCAATATTTATGCAGAAACCGATAAAGGGACTTCCAACCCTGAGCCTGTGAAGGAACCTGTTCTTACCACGAAAACAGAACCCGTTTCGGAAGAAGATCCTTCGGCGGATATGCAACTAGTGATTAAGGACGAGATTCCAACGGCGGCGGATGAGTCTAGGGCCCATCAAACCAATGAAAATGTTTCGGCGCCATCTGCTGAGGAACCTGCGCTGCAGGACGAAGCAGAGCAACACAAGCGCCGGGCAGCAGAACGAATACAGAAATTGCGCAATCTTTCGTTCAATATCAATGCTGCTGATCCAAACAATGAGTTTGAAACTGTGCCGGCTTATATCCGCCGCAATTTGGATTTGTACAACAGTATCTCCCACGTTGAAAATTTCTACAGCAATTACGAGGTAAAAAGTGACGATCGCAACAATACGCAGATCTCAACTATCAATACATTTCTTGATGGGAAGAAGCCCGATTAGGGGCAACTCTTTATCGTGCTGCGGGTGACGCCGTAGCATGGTGATAGTCTGATTTGTCTTACTCTGTTTTTTAGTTGTTAGTCCCCCTGTTTCGATCAGGGGGATTTTTTTGGGCCAATGGGCAAAGGTGAAAGCGCAAAGGGTATATTGCCCCTCTCACTCTATCTTCGACAAATCCTTCACACTCAGCCAGCCGCGCGATGTGTAACCAAGATCATTGATGTACACCACATAAATAAACCCGTTCTTTTCTTCCAGCGCACCCACTACCTTGTCATTACCCTGCGAGATGAACGTGTTTCTCAAACTGTTTTCATTGGGCTCATTATAAAAATTGGCTTTCGATGTCACCCTGTAACGCGCAATCACAGGCCTTGTATCAATAGGTCCCGAGGTGGGGGTTTTAACCGTTTCAACATCTTTTTCTTCCGCTGCGGGTGGAGGCGTTGCGGCTGTTGACCGCTGTTCTGTTGTAGCTGGCGGCGTTTGTCTTGGCGGTGTCGCCTGCCTGGCGATAATATTGGGAACCGAATCCCTCGCGGCCGTGTTCCTTACTGGACTGGGGTCAACGGTGTTCTTCGAGGCATCCTCATTTGAAGAGACGTTTGAAGGAGCGATTTGAGTTGATTTATTTTCTTCAGCCGGAGTTTGCTCTTCTTCCGCAACAGTGTTTTCGGGTGTGCCGGTCACTGCATCATTTGCAGGCGGCGGCATAACGGCATCGTTGTCGGTTTTATCGGCAGCCGTGCTTCCCATCGGGTTTAATTCTTTCAGGTAATTGAACTGCTTGTCGTAATAAATGCCGTAGCCAATGTAAGCGGCCATAGCGAGCGCAACGAAAAGCAACGTGTAGAAGGCGCCTTTCGAAACGCCGCGATTCCCATACCAGTATTCACTCGGCGGTGCGGGCCGCGCGGCGCTTCCGTCTTTTAATTCCTGTATCTCCTGGTCAAGAAGCTTGTTGAAAAATTGTTCTTTTTCGAGCGCTTTTTTTAAACGTTCATTCTCGCGCATGATTCGGTCAGTGTCGTCCGGCGAGACGTTTGAAACGTAAGCCCGGCGAGGATTTTTATCGAATTCCTCTAAATCTTCAAATCCTTCTGTATACATAAAAACCGGATTTATTTAAGATACGATCACAATGCTATAATATCAATTAATAGTCCAATTATTATCAACAAAAGCAAATTTTTACGGAACTTTAATAGAAAGGGGTCGAATTTTCAACAGTAATGTTAAAATTCGAATTATTCGGTACCTGCTACAACGATAACTATCTCGCCCTTAACCGTTTTGGCGCTGAAATGAGAATGGACTTCGGCAAGTGTGCCCCTCATATTTTCCTCGTACATTTTTGTCAGTTCGCGGCTCACGCTGCATTTTCTGTCAGGCCCGAAGTAGGCGATGAGGTCGGCAAGGGTCTTTACCAGCCGAAGCGGTGATTCATAAAGAATTATGGTCCTTTCTTCCTGTGCAAGTTTGGTGAGCAATGTGTGTCTGCCTTTTTTCAGGGGAATAAATCCCTCAAAACAAAAACGGCTGGCCGGAAGTCCGCTGTTCACTAGTGCGGGAACGAAAGCGGTGGCGCCCGGAAGGCATTCGACGCGGATGTCGTTGCGTATGCATTCTCTTACCAGCAGAAAACCGGGATCGGAAATGCCAGGCGTACCTGCATCGGTGATCAGCGCCATAACTTTTCCGTCCTTCAATTGATTGACCAGGTGTTGTAAGACCTGGTGCTCGTTATGTTGATGAAAAGGCGTAAGCGGTTTAGTGATCTGGTAGTGGTTGAGCAGCCGCGACGAGGTGCGCGTGTCTTCTGCCAGCACCAGGTCGGCGGATTTCAGCGTCTCGAGGGCGCGCAGTGTGATATCCTGCATGTTGCCAATTGGCGTGGGAACGATATAGAGCACATCACTGTTTTAGTTCCACTTCAAAATATTCCATCACTTCGTTGGCCAATAATTTTTTCGAGGCCTCCTCAGCAATTTGCTTTGCCTGTTCTTCCGAATCCGCTTCCACCTGCAACTGAATATTTTTTCCGATGCGCACATCCGAAACATCTGCAAGCCCCAGATTTTTTAAACCGGTCATCACGGCTTTTCCCTGCGGGTCGAGTAATTCTTTCAACGGCATCACTTTCACCTGTATCGTATAAGTCATTTCAATTGTTTTTTTATTGTCTGCGAGAGAATAAGAT
>CBIGXK010000161.1:0-8412 GCA_966193805.1 uncultured bacterium
GAACAGGGATGGAACTACTATGAAAAGTTCATAAAAGCCTATCCTGCAATACATCACCTGGCCGCCGCCGGCGAAGAAGAAGTGTTTAAAATGTGGGAGGGACTGGGATATTATACACGTTGCAGAAACCTCATTGCCACCGCCCGCCACATTGCTTTTGAACTGAAGGGAATTTTTCCCGCAACCTACGACGACATAAAACAGCTCAGGGGAGTGGGGCCATACACAGCGGCAGCGATAGCATCGTTTGCCTTCAATGAAAAAAGAGCGGTGGTTGATGGCAACGTGCAGCGCGTGCTTGCCCGTTACTTCGGCATATCCACACCCATAGATACACCAGACGGCAAAAAATTATTTGCTTCGCTCGCCGATTCATTGATCGACGAAGAGCATCCTGCCCTGTATAACCAGGCAATAATGGATTTCGGAGCCACCATTTGCAAACCCCGTAATCCCCTGTGCGATCATTGCGTTCAGTCGGCCGACTGCCAGTCGCTTCATCACGGATTTATCGAGCAGTTGCCCGTGAAGGAAAAGACGCTGACGATAAAGTTGCGCTGGCTCTATTACTTTATTCTGCAGTTCGACGATTCCGTGTACATACGCCGGCGAACCGCAAACGATATCTGGCAGGGCCTCTACGAATTTGTGTTGATGGAAACAGATCATGAAATACCGGACCCCGTTGAACAGTTTATGAACAGCGCGGCCACCGCTGCTCCTTTTACCGTTACTTTCAGGGGCGACATCCAACGGCAGCAGCTCACCCACCAACGTATCAACGGAAGGTTTTTTATCCTCCGCTTCGATGAAGCGCCGGCGCCACCTGCTGGTTATACGCTTATCCCGCAGGATAACCTGAACGATTATGCGTTTCCAAAATTCATTAATTCGTTTCTCAAAGTTAATCCGCTGTAGTACGTTTTCAATGTGTTAAAACTCACGGATACATGGGAAAAATCCCATCATTTCACTGTCAAATAAATGCATGCATATCTGCGAAAAAATTTAACTTTAAAAAGGCAAAACGATAGGGCAGGATTATTCACCACAAAATATTCGTTATGAGAGGTGTAAATAGGGTAATGTTGATTGGCAATCTTGGCAGGGATCCCGATGTTCAACATCTTGAAGGAAATATTGCCGTAGCAAAGTTCCCTCTGGCAACGACAGAAACATTCAAAGACAGGGCAGGGAAACTGATTTCGCAAACAGAATGGCACACGGTTGTATTGTGGAGAGGGTTGGCGGAACTCGCTCAAAAATATCTTCATAAAGGCAGCCTGGTGTATATCGAGGGACGTCTCCGTACGAGAAGCTGGGAAGACAAAGAAGGCAACAAGAAATTTGCAACAGAAGTGGTGGGCGACAACCTGATCATGCTCGACAAAAGAACCGATGGCCCGCAGGTACATCCCCACGGACCGGCCCATTCAGAAGGAATCGAGGGTTTCAATCCGGACATACCGCCCATCGGCGACTCGCCCGAAGGGCTGCCTTTCTGATGGAATACAATACTAATAGCGGCAACGGCGCGCATTTGAATTTTAGAATCCCGGTCATTCTTATATTTTTGCATTGATTGTAAGGGCAGGCCTCGGACCTGCCTTTCTGATTATGAAACAAACTATATTTCTTGGAGAACCAGCTATTGTTCAGTTTTATTGGTAAGGCGATGTATCCATTGTTCCTCGTGGCAAATACCCAGGTTACAATACTGCTCGCTCTTTCCGTGATCGTTCTACTGATTCTCTCCTTTTTTATCTCGGGAGCCGAAGTGGCATTTTTTTCTCTCACCTACCGCGATGTTAACCTCCTTAAAACAAAACAGGATCCGGGGTGGAAACGGATAGCCAACCTGCTTGAGGAACCCAAAACGCTCCTGGCATCCCTGATGATCGGGAACAGCTTTGTCAATATAGCGGCCATCATCCTCCTCAATGTGCTGATCGATGAAATTCATATTATCGAACAGGTTTTCCTGTGGCAGCGCCTGGTGTTGCTGGGAATAAAAGTTGTCGTCATCACCTCACTCGTCGTGCTGTTCGGTGAAGTGCTGCCAAAGGTGAGGGCTACCCAAAATAACCTGAGGTTTGCTTACGAGGCCTCCTACCTCGTCGAAATCCTTTACCTTCTTTTTAACCGCATCGGCACGCGCCTTATGAGCATGTCGGAAAGCATAGAAAAATCTATGGGCGGCCGCGCATCCAGGGCGTACTCACAACAACAGTTGGAAGCAGCCATAAAATCAACAGTACAGGAAGAAGACGAACAACGCATCCTCACCGGCATTTATAAATTCAGCGACATTACGGTTAAACAGATCATGCGCACCCGCCTCGACGTAAGTGGCATCGATTACAACATGAATTTCGGCGAGGTTAAAAAAAGAGTAGAGGAACTGCACTATTCCCGCCTGCCGGTATACAAAGGGAGCCTCGACGATATCGCAGGCATGATCCACACAAAAGACCTGCTGCTGTATTTAAATGAACCCGATAACTTCAACTGGCATACCGTTCTCCGCACACCTTACTTTGTTCATGAACAGAAATACATAGAGGACCTCCTCAAAGAATTTCAAACCAAAAGAATTCACTTTGCCGTTGTAGTTGATGAGTTCGGGGGAACCAGCGGCATCGTTACCCTCGAAGACATTCTCGAAGAAATCATTGGCGACATCAAAGACGAATTTGATGACGAGGAAACGATCAATACAAAACTCGACGAAAACACTTACATATTTGAAGGCGGCATCATGGTGAATGAAGTGGCTGGCATCATGTCCCTTCCAGCCGACACCTTCGATTCAGTGAAAGGTGAAAGCGATTCGCTCGCGGGGCTCATCCTGGAAGTGGCAGGCGAAATTCCGAAAGTAGATGACACCGTCAGCATCGGCGATTTTGAGTTCATCATCATGGAGGTCGACCGCAACCGAATTAAAAAAGTAAAAGCCATCGTGCACCACTCGTAAATTGCGTCCTTATGAAAAATGAACGGCAAGTATTGACAGGCTTTATGTGCTGTTTATTTTTATTCCTGCTTATTTCGTGCAACAGCGATTACATTATCAGGCCACGGGGATATTTTAAAATCGATCTGCCAAAACACGAGTACCAACTTTTCGACAATGAAAATTTTCCCTATTCATTCGAATATCCCGTGTACGGAAACATCATTCGCGACACTTCCTACTTTGAAGAAAGGCCCGAAAATCCCTATTGGATCAATATCGACTTCCCTTCATTGAACGGAAAGATATACATGAGCTACAAGGAAATAGGGATAAATAAATTCGACAAGCTTGTTGATGACGCCTTCAGGCTTACTTACAAGCACAGCGCTAAGGCAACGGCCATCCGCGATTCGCTGATGCAGACGCCCAACGGCGTTTCGGGGATTTTTTTCGAAGTAGGCGGCAATGCGGCCACTGCCAAACAGTTTTTCGTTACCGATTCCGTTAAGCACTTTTTACGGGGAGCGCTTTATTTCAATGCCACGCCCAATGCAGACTAGCTGGGAATGGTGAACGAGTTTCTGGAACAGGACATGAAGCATTTGATCAATTCGCTGAAGTGGCGACAGTAGTTGTTTATCACCTTCTATAATACACCACAACCATATTTTTGAATTTCCTGGAATATCCCTGCAGGTTGAAAATCTCCGTATAAACAATATACGCGCCCTTCGCCACCCTTGCCGCCTGATCATCAAACCCATTCCAAATAAATTGATTAGATGTTCCCAGCGTTGCATTCTTTACCAGGTACCTTATTCTTCTGCCGCTTGCATCGTAGATATAGGTGTTGGCAATGCACCCCGCCTCCTTCATTTGCAACACTAGTGTTGCAAAGTCGTTTAAACCGTCATTGTCGGGACTGAAAATTTTCGGGCTCACCTTCACCTCTCCGCTGCCCGTCAAGTCGGCTCTGAATTGCGAATTCCGCCCGCCGGGAGTGCCATAGCCGGAAGCCGACGAGGCAGACATCCAGTTATTTCTGTCCTGCGTTGGCGCCAGGAAATTTACCCGCTCCAGCGAAACTCCGGATGGGTCGTCAAGCAGTGGAAAGTGCCACTCGTCGGAATATCTCAGCTCATCTATAACGGCCGTATCCTTCGCATTGCAGAGAACAACGGCACCTCCATCGTCGGCATAGGACGGCATCTGTGATATATGGCAAACCAGTGCGCCCGAAGGCACATGATATTGCAGCTTCAGCCATTTTTCATTGGCCGTGAGAACGGCAAAACTGCGCGGGCCGAGCATTAATCTTTCCCGGCTCACCGGCCTGAGCGATGCGACATCCTGCGTGACATCCCGGTTGCCGATAAAAATTTCGCTGAGGTCAACAGAATCGGCACCCGTATTACATAATTCAACGTAATCGTATCCTCCTTTTGCCGGATTGAACAATACTTCATTGATCACCAGCGGAATCGTGTCCTGCGCCTGCAAAATGGAAGCTGCAGCGAGCAAAACGCAAATCGTAAAAATGCATTTCATCATTTCACAAAATTCCTGCACCCCTGCATCGAAACCAACGTTAAAACACAGCCGGCAAGTAAGAAAAAAACATTATTTTTTGGTATAATTCGAATTGTCAGCTACTTTTGGCACCCAATGCAAACAACGAAAAATACAAAGTTTACTAAGAAGCATTTCCAACGGGAAGGCTGAGAGTATTTTTTGTATGATAAAATATACGGCCTTCCTCAACAGGAAGGCTTTTTTATTCATTCATCATTAAAAACTTCCCCGATAGGGGATGAAAGGAGGATCCATGAAAGTCGCAGTTGTTGGTGCCACCGGTCTTGTAGGTACCAAAATGTTACAGGTACTGTCAGAAAGAAAATTTCCTGTTACGGAATTGATTCCGGTAGCTTCAGAGAAATCCGTGGGCAAAGAAGTGCTTTTCGAAGGCAAACCCTACAAGGTAGTAAGCATGCAGGCAGCCATCGCTGCAAAGCCCGCCGTGGCTATTTTTTCGGCCGGCGGCAGCACCTCTCTTGAATGGGCGCCAAAATTCGCTGAAGCAGGCATCACCGTTATCGACAATTCTTCGGCCTGGAGGATGGATCCTGCCAAGAAACTCGTGGTTCCCGAAATAAACGCCGATGCGCTCACACCGGCCGACAAGATCATCGCCAACCCCAACTGTTCAACCATCCAGATGGTGGTGGCGCTCAACCCCCTTCATAAAAAATACAAGATCAAAAGGATCGTTGTATCCACCTATCAAAGTGTTACCGGAACAGGCAAGAAGGCCGTTGACCAGCTAATGGGTGAAAGAAGCAAATCGATGAAAGGCACCAACGGTGAATATCCGATGGCGTACAAATATCCCATCGACATGAACGCCATCCCGCAGATAGATGTGTTTCTTGATAACGGGTACACGAAAGAAGAGATGAAAATGGTGAATGAAACCATCAAGATCATGCGCGATGACAGCATCAAAGTGACTTCAACCACAGTGCGCATTCCGGTGATGGGCGGGCACAGCGAAAGCGTAAACGTGGAGTTTGCAAACGACTTCGATCTTGACGAGGTGAAAGCAATACTATCCTCTTCCACAGGCGTAGTGGTGGTGGACGACCCAGCCGCGCAGCGATACCCCATGCCAATGGATGCACATGATAAAGACGAAGTATTTGTGGGCCGGTTAAGAAGAGATGAAACGCAGCCCAACACGCTTAACATGTGGATCGTCAGCGATAATTTGAGAAAAGGCGCAGCAACCAATGCGGTGCAGATCGCGGAATACCTGGCCGGCAGGGGATTGTTGAATTGATCAGACCCTCGCCCAGTTCTCTCCGCTCTTGATGCGGTACATGGTCATTTCGCTGACGCCAAATTTTTCAGCCAGCTTTTTGATGGTTAGTTTTCTCCTTGAATCATCAAGCATTTTCTTAATGCTCTTTACCTGGTTGGCATTTAATTTCAGGCCGACATTCCTGTTGGCCTGTACTTTTTTATAGGCAATTTTCGCAGGGCTTTTCTGCTGGTGCTGAATCATTTCTTCGAGGGTGGCCCACTTCAGGTTTTTTACCGAATTGTCGAGCTTGTTGTGGTTCACGTGAATGACATATTTTGCCTTCGAAGACGGTTTGGGCAAAAACAATCTTGCAATCTCCCGGTGAATGTACAATGTACCGTTGTCGCCCGGCCTGTGAAGGTTCAGTGTCTTGTAACCAGTTGTTAAAGACCCCTGCAACAGTTTTCCATCTGTTTCGATGTTGTCCGTATAACTGGCGATGCGGCCCAGTGATGACAGGGCATATTTTTTGCGAAGGTGCTTCCAACCGTTAAACTGCAAAGGTTTCCATGTTTCTCCGGATGCTTTTTTCATCTTTGCGTTGTTTTTAAAAGTTAGTAAATAGTGAAGACATACAATCTAATAATTAACTCCAAAAGACGGAGCCTTTATTTTCGCACATCTTCACTTATTGATTAACGTAAGGAATTCTTTTTCGTTGATTATCCGTACAGTACCTATTTTTTTGGCTTTTTCCAGTTTGGAGCCTGCGTCATCACCTGTAACCAGGTAGGTCAGCTTGCTGCTCACGCTTCCCAAAAGCTTGCCACCGTTCTTTTCGACCATTTCCTCGGCCTCGCTTCTTTTTAACGTGGGAAGCGTACCCGTAAAGAGAAAGGTTTGGCCGTTGAGGTTGCCCGACCCATCGTGGTGCTTCTTCTTGTTTTCGAGGCAAACGCCCAGTTCGTCAAGCTGTTCCAGCATTTTCATGTTGTCCCTGATATGAAAGAACTGGTATATGCTCCCGGCAACTTTTGGACCAACGTCTTCCAATTGCAATAAATCATCTGCCGAAAAATTATTGAACTCCGAAATATGCTTCACCGAATTGGCCAGCACTTTTGCCGTAGTTTCTCCTACATACCTAATTCCCAATGCATAAATGAGCCGGTGAAGCGGCTGTTGCTTCGATTTTTCAATGGCCGCAGAAAGATTGGAAATACTTTTTTCTCCAAATCCCTCCAGTCCCCTGATCTTATCATACGGCAACCGGTAAATGCCGGGTACATCGCTGATAAAGCCCAGTTCATAAAATTTTTTAACAATTGCATCGCCAAAGCCCCGGATATCCATCGCATCCTTGCTGGCAAAGTGGATGATCCTTTCCACTACCTGGGCGGGGCAACCGATATTGACGCACCGCCACACCGCCTCCCCTTCAGGCTTTACGAGTGGGTCATTGCATACGGGGCACTTCGTCGGGAACCGGATGGGACTTTCTTTCCCGGTCCGTACGTCGGCGAGCGACTTAACAATATAAGGTATCACATCTCCTGCTCTTTCTACGAGTACCGTATCGCCGATCAGCAGGTCCTTCTCCCTGATCACCTCTTCGTTGAACAGCGAAATGGAGCCCACAACCACGCCGCCAATGGGTACGGGCTCGATTTTGGCAACGGGTGTGATCGAGCCTGTTCTTCCCACCTGGAACTCTACACTCAGTAATTTGCTGGTGGCCTGGCGTGCCTTGAATTTGAACGCCATCGCCCAGCGTGGATGATGCGTCGTCATGCCGAGCCTGTCCTGCAAATCGTAATCGTTCACTTTAATCACCATCCCGTCTATTTCATAAGGCAGTTCGTCGCGCTTTACTTCATACTCCTCACAATAGCGAATCACCTTTTCGATTCCCTTCACCACTTTCTTCTCTTTTTCGGGTGTTCTGAAGCCCAGTTGCCACAGGAATTCCAAGGATCCGCCATGAGTGGAGAGCTGCGGCGGCATGTCCTTCTTATTATTACTAAGGTTTACATAACTGATGTGATAGAGGAAAGCTTCGAGATTTCTTCTCTTCACTTCACTCGGGTCCTTGATGCGTAACGATCCTGCTGCGGCGTTGCGTGGATTTGCCAGTGGAGGGATGTTTTGTCCTGCCAGCCAGTCGTTGTATTTTTTAAAGTTGGTTTTGTTCATCATCACCTCTCCCCTTATCTCGATCTGCTGGATGCCGTATTTTGAAAAAGGCGCCGACAGGGGCACGGACCTTACCTGCCTGATGTTGGTGGTAATGTCATCGCCTTCTATTCCATCTCCACGTGTAACACCCCGCAGCAGCCGGTCGTCTTCATAAACCAGTGAGATGCTCGCTCCGTCGAACTTTGGTTCCACGCAATATTCAATATCGCCAAGACCCGATAATTCTCTCGCTTTCCTGTCCCAGTCGCGCAGGTCATCTTCGTTGTACGAGTTTTCCAGCGACAGCATGGGAACGAGGTGGGGAACCGTGAAAAATTCTTTTGTGAGTATGGTTGCCACGCGCTGTGTGGGCGAGTCGGCAGTAATCAATGAGGGGTTCTCCGCCTCTATTTTTTCCAGTTGCTTGTACAGCTTGTCGTACTCTCCATCGGCAATCAGGGGGTCGTTTTCTATATAATAC
>CBIGXK010000162.1:0-8370 GCA_966193805.1 uncultured bacterium
ACGTGAGAGTGTTCTAACTTTTAACTTTTGAGTTTTAATTTTTCCCCCGTCCTATCTTTGCCCCCATGGAAATCCAGTGCTCAGAAAAAGAACTATTCGTTTTCAATAAAATAGCGCATGCCGCGCAGGAACTTGGCATGCCCGCCTATATTACTGGAGGCTTCGTGCGCGATAAATTGCTGGGCAGAAATACCAAAGACGCCGACATTGTATGCGTTGGCGACGGCATTGAATTGGCACACGCCGTGGCAAAAAGATTTAAACCGGCACCGAAGGTCAGCTACTTCAAAACGTTCGGCACGGCACAGTTGAAAGTCGATGACTGGGAAATTGAATTCGTGGGCGCAAGAAAGGAAAGCTACGGTTACCACAGCCGCAACCCCGAAGTAAAACCGGGAACCATCGAAGACGATCAGCTTCGACGCGACTTTACCATTAACGCACTCGGTATTAGTCTTAACCAGGAAGATTTTGGAAGATTGATAGATCCTTTCAACGGCCTCCGCGACCTGGAAGCAAAAACCATACAGACGCCGCTCGAACCGGCAAAAACGTTCAGCGACGATCCATTGCGCATGATGCGCGCCATCCGGTTTGCGGCGCAACTGCAGTTCACTGTTTCAGAAACAACCTTTCACGCCATTAAAGATAATATTGAACGCATCCGCATTGTTTCGCAGGAACGGATAACGGAAGAAATCAATAAAATACTGCTATCGGAAAAACCATCCGTTGGTTTCGATCTTCTCTTTAAAAGCGGCCTGCTGCACATCATCTTTCCAAAACTCGTTGACCTTGCCGGCGCCGAATACATTGACGGAATGGGCCACAAAGATAATTTCTACCACACGCTGCAGGTGGTGGACAACATATCCGCCCACACCAACGACCTGTGGTGGAGATGGGCGGCTCTGCTGCACGACATAGCCAAGCCCGCCACTAAAAAATTTGAAGCCGGACACGGGTGGACCTTCCACGGGCATGAAGTGGTGGGAGGCAGAATGGTACCGAAAATATTCACCCATTTCCGGTTGCCGCTGAACGAGAAAATGAAATTTGTGAGGAAAATGGTCGAGCTGCACCTCCGGCCCATCGGCCTTACGAAAGAGAACATAACGGATTCGGCTATACGCAGATTGCTGTTTGATGCCGGCGAAGACATAGAAGCATTGATGACGCTCTGCCGGGCAGACATCACCTCAAAAAACAAATTCAAGGTGAAGCGCTACCTCGAGAACTTCGATTTCGTGGAACAGCGGCTGAAGGAAGTGGAAGAGAGCGACAGGATTCGCAACTGGCAGCCACCGATCGACGGCGAAGTGATCATGAAGATTTTCGGGCTTTCGCCGGGCCGCGAAGTGGGCATTTTGAAGAACGCCATCCGGGAGGCGATACTCGATGGTGAGATCGCAAATAATTACGATGATGCCTACGATCTGCTGATAGAAAAAGCACGCGAAATGAATCTTTCACCCGTAAGTCCGATCCCCTAAAATTACTTACATTTGAAGCTTAACCACTAAGAAAGAGCTTCATGGCGATATTAAAGTTCAGGGTATATTTTGAAGAGGATGACAGCATTTACAGGGATGTAGCGATAAAGCATACCCAGTCTTTCACGCAACTTCACCAGGTTATACTTGTTGCTTATGAATTCGATTCGAAGCACCAGGCCACTTTTTACCGTAGCAACGACAACTGGCAACGCGGCAGGGAGATATCTCTCGAAAAATATGACAGGAACTACAAGGTGCCGCCACTCCTGATGAATGAGACCACCATCGGTTCCGAGATCAGGGATCCCAACCAGAAATTCATCTACGTGTATGATTTCGTAAAGAACTGGTCGTTCCTGGTAGAACTCATCAATGTGTCAAAAGATGAAAATGCCAGGCTCGAATATCCCGCAGTTGTAAAAAAAGAGGGAATTGGGCCGTCGCAGTATGGCATCAAGGGCATTGTTGGCGATAAGCTTACGGAAGTTGAGGAAAAATACGATCTCACCCGCGGTGCAGAAGGTTTTAGCGTGGAAGGAGAAGGTGAAGGTGAAGATGATAATTCGGGCCAGGCTTCGAACGATACGGAAGAAAACCGCGAGGATGAATCGTGAAAGAGAAAACGCTGATATTGGTAGCCGGCCCCACAGCATCGGGTAAAACATCATGCGCCTTATCGCTGGCCCGCTCACATAGCACTTCTGTCATCTCGGCCGATTCAAGGCAATGTTTCAAAGAACTGAATATTGGCGTTGCCAAACCATCACCTGCAGAGCTTGCCGAGGTCAGGCATTATTTCATCAACACACATTCTATTCATGACACGGTGAACGCCATGACGTTTGCAGAATATGCCGGCCACGCCCTGAACGAAGTTTTTCAATCGAATAATATTGCGGTGATGGCCGGAGGAACCGGTTTGTACATCAAAGCGTTTCTTGAAGGCTTCGATGACATTCCCGACGTACCACCCGAAATCCGGAACCGGGTAAAGGAAGATTATGAACTGAAAGGAAGAGAGTGGTTGCAAAAAGAATTACAGGAAAAGGATCCTGTGTATTACGAGAAAGGCGAAATCATGAATCCCCAACGCATGATGCGCGCTTTGGAAGTGAAGCTGGCCACCGGCAGGTCGATCAGGGAATTTCAGAATGCCTCCGCCGGCAGGCGCCATGATTTTTCGATAAAGAATATTACGTTGAACCCACCTCGCGAAACGTTGTACAATAATATCAATCAACGTGTGGATGAGATGATGGGGAAGGGGTTGGTGGAAGAGGCGAGAGCGTTGCTGCCTTTCAGGCACCTCAATGCTTTGCAGACGGTGGGGTACACTGAGATGTTTGATTATTTTGACGGGAAATACAGTTTGCCTGAGGCGGTCGAAAAGATAAAGCAGAATACGCGTAATTACGCGAAGCGGCAGTTGACGTGGCTTAAAAAAGTTAAAAGTTAAAAGTACTTCAATTTTCGATCCTCAGGGAGTGGCAATATTTTTAGTTTATTTTTCCCCCGCTGGCGGGGGTGGCGCGAAGCGCCGGGGGTGGACATTTCCCCTCTCCCGTCTCCTCATCAAAACTTCACCCCAAACGTCACCAGCAAATTGCTGTTATGATTCCGGATATCGGCAAACGTATTCGCCTTGTCTGCAAGACGGTAAGGAAAATCCACATCTTTATTCAAACCATATACGTAGGTGAGATCAAGAAAAATACCGCTGTTCCTGTACCCGATACCCCCGCTTACATTCATTTTATGCGCCTTGAGTGCGTCGTCATCGTAAGGACTTCCATAGTATGCAAAACCGAGACGCGTCATCAGTGTATTGAATTTCATCTCTCCTCCCACGCGGAAATTAAACGCATTTTTATAGGCGATTTTTACGCCCTCGTTCACGCCCTTGTAATATTCATCGTCTTCATCGTAGTCGGCAGAATGGAAACGCGACGACTGGTGTGTCACATATTCGATATCGGCGGTAATAAATCCCCTTTGTTTTGTTACGTCTTCAACCGCACTGAACATCCATGATCCACTGACGAGAAACCTCCACGGAGAATAATAATCATAACGGTATTCAGGAACATCCGCACCAAACTGCGTGTAGATCGTGTCTTCATTCGCAACCGCCGGCTGGCCGTCCGACAAATAATTTTCAAGATCGGATTCCATGGTGCCCGTTGTTCTTTCGCTCATCCCATAAATCGTGGGTGTGTGAATTGAAAATCCTGCTCTGAACGAATTGGTCGGCTTAACGATCATCCCTAATCTTGCATTGATACCCACACCCTGCGAACGGTAATATTCTGTATAGGTGGCGCTGTTGAAATTATTGTCGTTGTCGCCTGAAACATCTGTTTCCCGAAATTCGGTGGTCCGCTCATAATTCACTATCGGAACGCCGATACTGCCACCCAGGTAGAATTTGTCGCTCATATTTGCGGCATAGCCAAATGCAATTTCAGTGATGCCGCCTTTTGTGCGAATATCTTTTTCCTGGAACAGTTGTGCATTGGCGCCGGCTAAGATGGCATTCCGTTCAGGAAGGCCCACCACTTCAATGTCGCCGTCAACCGATAATGTATCGATCAGGTAAGTATAGTTGGCCAGTTTGGTTCCAAGCGACAGCGGCGCCGTGTACAGCACGGCATCTATGGGTACACCCGACGCCGCAAATTCTTCGGCGAAACTTTCGGAAAAAGAGCTGAAGTTGTTTTCGCCCTGGTAGTGTACCCTTCCGTTAAAGTTGGCCATCCTGTTTACGCCGATGCTAAAGGTTTTGTTCGCCCATTTGCTGCGGGGATTGTACTGGCCCCAAACAAAACCCGTGGTACCGAGATTAAAGCGTGTACCGCTTTCGGAAGTGGACGGTGTACCGCGGAAGTTGCTTTTTCCATTCAAAAACGTGATACCGGGCGTAATCACAAATTCGCCGGTTTTATAAAATCCCAGCCCCGCAGGGTTAACAAAAAGAGAGGTGATTTCGCCGCCAAGCGAACCCATGGCTCCTCCGATGGCCTGCTGGCGCGCAGTTCCTGACGGCACGTTCCACGACATCCTGATGGCATCTTCGGGCAATTGTGCGATCATCTGCTGAGAGGCAAATACGAGGAGGGATACATAAACTAATTTCTTCATCGCTATTAGAGTTCTATTCTCAAATTCCGGTTGTCCGGGGCACGTCTCGAACCACTGAGGTTCCGGCATGCTATTATAAAATAAAACCTTGCCAGATCCAATAAAGTCAAATCACTTGCAAGGTTTTATGCTGATCCAAAACTTATTTTACCTGCGGCCCGGCCTGCTTCCTGCTCCACCGCCGCTACTTCTGCTACTGCTTCCGCTTGATCCTGAACTGCTCGGGGAGTAGGATGAATTGTTTGAAGGATTATATGTTCTTACAGGACGGTCCTGCGACGGACGGCTGTAGCTGTTGCGCTGGCGGTTGTCGCTGCTGCTGTTAGAATAAACCCGCCTGTTGGTACTGTTGCTGTTCGCATTATTGTACCGGGGCCGGTAATTGTAATTCTGCCTGTTGCTAAGCGTCCGCCTGTTGGTGGCGCTGTTGCTGTATCGGTTCAGATCGAAGGTTCTCGACCGGGTGTAACCAGCGGGGTTTGTTTTCGGGTTGACCACTACAATGTTCCTGTAATAAGGATTGTAATAGCTGTTCCATCCATAGTAACTCATGAAGGGATCATAGAACGGATTGCCATAGGGATTATAATAAGATCCGAAAAGACTGCCGTATCCCAGGCCATATCCTAAGCCAAGTCCGAGGCTGAATCCCGGAGCAACGCCACCCCATCCCATAGATGAATAAGGATTGTACGGGCTGTAAAACGGACTGTAGTAGGGACTGTAATAGTAATCGTCAAATGCGGACCACCTGTACCTGTCGCGGACGCGCATCCGCAGCCACCTGTCTTCAGACGTAGCGTAATCGTCGTAGCCGTCATATCTCCGTCCATCGTCGCGGTCATTTTCGGCCGCCACGTACTCGTCGCCACCGGCTGCGGCCGCTCTGGTCTCGACCGGCGAAGGTGAATAATAGACATCGTCAGGCGTTTGTCCGGACCGGTACACGGAACAACTGCCGAGCAACACGACCGCCGATGCCAATGGTATGATAAATGATCTCATGTTTGTGATTTTAACGTTATGTTTGAAGTTGCTACTTTTGCGCTCACTTCCAATACTTAAAGTTACGATTATTAGACACCATTTTAAAGAAAAGCATTGCACCCTATTTGTTAAATGTGACGGGATTTTTCTTTTTCCCAAAGAATTAAACTAATCAAAGAATATACGTGAAATGAGCAAGGAGATCACTTCAAGGAACACCGATTATGCACAATGGTACAATGACCTGGTTATAAAGGGCGAATTGGCAGACTATTCGGCCGTCAGGGGATGTATGGTGATAAAACCATATGGGTTCGGTTTGTGGGAAAATATGCGCGATGCGCTCGACAAAATGTTCAAGGATACCGGGCACGTAAACGCCTACTTTCCGCTTTTCATACCCAAAAGTTTTCTCAGCCGCGAGGCCGCGCATGTTGAAGGGTTCGCCAAGGAATGTGCGGTGGTTACCCATTACCGGCTGAAGAACGATCCCGACGGTGGCGTGATCGTAGACCCCGAAGCAAAGCTCGAAGAGGAACTGATCGTGCGGCCGACCAGCGAAACTATCATCTGGAACACCTACAAAACCTGGATACAATCTTACCGCGACCTTCCGCTCCTTATCAACCAATGGGCGAACGTGGTGCGTTGGGAGATGCGGACAAGGCTTTTTCTGCGGACCGCTGAATTTTTGTGGCAGGAAGGGCACACCGCACATGCCACCGCACAGGAAGCCATCGATGAAACCAGGCAGATGCTCGATGTGTATGCCGACTTTGTGGAAAACTGGATGGCGCTGCCCGTTATCAAAGGCGTGAAAACACCGGGCGAACGGTTTGCGGGCGCAGTGGACACCTACTGTATCGAGGCGCTGATGCAGGACGGCAAGGCCCTGCAGGCAGGCACTTCGCATTTCCTCGGACAAAACTTCGCCAAGGCTTTTGATGTTACTTTTTCCGACAGCAATAATAAGCTTGACCACGTTTGGGCCACCAGTTGGGGAGTAAGCACCCGCCTGGTGGGCGCGCTCGTGATGGCGCACAGCGACGATGAGGGATTGGTGCTGCCGCCAAGGATCGCGCCGCTGCAGGTTGTTATCGTTCCCATCTATAAAGGCGACGAACAGAAGGCGATGATCGATGAGAAAGCAGGCGCCATTGTTCAGGAACTGAAAGCAAAGGGCATCCGCGTAAAATACGACAACAGCGACCACCAGCGCCCGGGTTGGAAGTTTGCGCAGTATGAGCTGAAAGGTGTGCCCATACGGATTGCCATTGGCGCGCGCGACATTCAGAACAACAAGGTGGAAATAGCCAGGAGGGACACCCGCGAAAAACTGACCGATTCCATGGACGGGCTGCCTGAAAAAATCCAGTCGCTTCTTGATGAAATTCAACGCAGCATGTTTCAGAAAGCATTATCTTTCAGAGAACAAAACATCACCCGGGTGGATGATTGGAATGAGTTTGAAAAAGTGCTCAAAGAAAAGGGCGGCTTTATTTCAGCGCATTGGGATGGCACCGCGGAAACGGAAGAATTGATCAAGGAAAAAACCAAGGCCACGATCCGTTGCGTGCCATTGAATAATCCAAAGGAAGAAGGCAAATGCATTCTTACCGGAAGGCCCAGTGACCAAAGAGTGCTGTTTGCAGTGGCATATTGATGTGTGCGGTTCAATTGATGGCTAACCCAAACACTTACATATGGATCAGCAAAACCAGGGGCTTTTTGATCTTCATCTGGATCAGCAAAGTTTCGTTAACCTTAAGGAGGCCGCCAGGTGGGCCAGGTTCATTGCTATCATCGGATTTATTATTTCTGCACTTATGGTGCTGTTTGCTCTTTTCGCCGGAACATTGCTGTCTACCATGGGCGCAGGCTTCGGAAATTTTTCGATGATCGGCAGCGGGCTGCTCGCAGGATTTTACCTCGTGCTGGCGCTCATCTGGTTTTTCCCAAATTTGTTCCTGTTCAGGTTCTCGTCGCAAATGCAGCAGTCGATCCGCCTTAATGAACAGATAAAACTGCAGCAGGCGCTGACAAACCTGAAGGCTTACTTTAAATTTCTCGGAATACTGTTTCTGGTAATCATTTGCATCTATGCCCTTGTGTTTATTGTCGCAATCATTATGGGCATTGCATCGAGGTAGCCATCATTCGTTTCTATCACCTAAATCATACTTCCACACATGGAACAGACCACACAGCAACCCATCATTCCTCCCGTACGTCCTAAAAACTGGCTGGTTGAGGCTATTTTACTAACGATTTTCTGCTGCCTTCCGTTTGGTATCGTTTCGATCATATTTGCCGCACAGGTGAATTCAAAATATGACACGGGCGATTACGACGGTTCACTAAGGTCTTCGCGAGAGGCGGGCAAGTGGGTCAAGATCGGCTTCTTTTCCGGCCTTGGTATCTGGGTACTTTACCTCATCTTTATTTTCCTGTTGGGCGGTACCGCATTCTGGAGCGCCGCATCGATGATGAACTCGTAAGGAATGGTAAAGACAAAGGACCAGGTTTATATCATATTTACAGTAGCGGTCATAGGATCGCTACTGTATTTTTATTTTGATCCTTCGTTCCACGAATTTTTTCCAAGCTGCCCCTTTCACACGTTCACTGGTTTGTATTGCCCCGGCTGTGGCTCGCAAAGAGCGTTTCATGCCTTGCTGAACGGCGACATAACTTTGGCGCTGGGGTACAACATGTTGTTTGTGTTGTTTTTGCCATTCATGCTGTATTC